>CACZOQ010000001.1 GCA_902782835.1 uncultured Erysipelotrichaceae bacterium
AACGATTATGACCTAGAAAAGCGGAATACCTACGATCAGATTATTAATGAAAAGGCACATTGCAATATACTAATTTCAGAATATAATGAACTGCTCAATGAAAAGAATAAAACTGGCTTTCTATCTGATTTCTTTACAATGTTTAATGAAATTGAACAGATAATTTATGCTAATCCTTCAAACGGTTTTTTTTACAATACTCTATTCAAGCTTTTTGAAAGATGGTGTAACGGCAAGCATTCAGATGAAGAAAAGTTAAGATATTCAGGATATCTCGCTAACATAATAGATCAGATTAATAGCAGTGAAATATACCATCGTGACATATCAGGTGAAGATGAACTGTCACAGCATATTTCCAAATTTCAGCTTATGCTTGCAAAATACAGCAATATAAATATAAAAGAATTTGAAAATAACTCAAATTCTGAATTTAATACTATTTTTGATAAAGCTTCACCACATGACCGTGCTTCTTATATCTGGCTTATTTCTTACAATGAGCTTAATACAAAAGAAATGAAATATCTCAATGAACTGCAGAAAATTGACTATGATGTTATACCAGATAATCTTTGCAGCAGATGCGGAGAGATATTTGAATTTATAAAAAAGCATTATGATGATGTAAAAACAAACGGCAGTGCACTTCAACTCATGCTCAGGATCTTCTGGATATGGAAAACTAAATCCGAGCTGAGACTTAAAGGCGAGATTAACGAATGCCGCTTGACAAGTTTTACAGAAATTGAGTGGGAAACTATCAATACGATTTGCCGTGATTATTGCAATCTGACCAACGGAAGTGACAGTTCCCCTTTTATGAAGTATATGTATGTATTATCAATGGAGTCTACACAAAAGCTTGAAAGCTCCGAAGATATACAATCAATCATACGAGAGCTTCATAAAATAGATGAGAATTCATTTATGTCTTTGAGAAGAATGTATATACCTTTTGTCCTCTGCGATAAAGACGGTAAGCCGAGATGCTTTGCTGGAAAGGTTACAGAAATAAATGGTAAAAGTGGCAAAATATCTTTATCCACCCCCGATTATAAAGGTCTGTATTTTAATGCAAATAACTTAAAATCTAAAGACAATCCTCACCCTGTTATTAATCGCACCAGAAACGATTTAGTGATAGGTATAGGATATACAAGACCTCAGATATATTCTTTGGAGTTCATTATTGAAAAAGAAAGAAGAAGGAAAGGTGAAAAATAATGGCTGAAAAGATTATATTAGGTTCTTTACCCGGAATACTTTTTGCAGATGATCAAGCAAAAAAAATAAATGAATATGTTAAACAGAATATAGATGACTCACTTTTCCTTTTCCTTCATTATACACCGGATACCATAAAGCCTTATAGTTACGACGGAAAATACTTCACAGGAGTAAGTAATTTATATAAGCTTATAAAAGATTCAGGTTGGGTGTTGGAAAAAAGCGACGAAATCTTAGACCATAATCTTGTCAGAAATTTGCAAAACTATATAAAGACTATTCATTTATTAAGAGAAGTACAGAATCATAACGTTCGAGCTGATAATAAGATGAGACTCCATGATGCAGAACAATGGTGGAGTGATGCAGGTGTTAAGTCGCAAAGGCCAGAATCTGAAGAAGATTATAAAAAAGCTTTAATGAGATTAGAAAAACTCGGAGATTCTCTTATACGAGAATCTGAGAATTTTGTAATTAATGTCAGCAAGCTAAATAGCCCTGAAAAAGAAGTTGCTATCAAAACATGGACAGATGCAATAATTGATAGATATGTAAAAGAGAAAAATTTATTTATCTATGCAATAAATATCTATCAAAGATATTCAACTAAACGTGATACTAATAAATGGAAGGACATTATTTTAAGTTATTATACTAATGATTACTGCCATTTAATATCTAAAGAATATGCCGGTTCTCCTCTGTATAAAAATCCAACTTTGGGAAAAAATTATAAAATCATGGTTGATAATTATATCAAAGAGAAATTAAAAAAATTTAAACAAGACTATGATATCGAGTTTATAAAAATAGAAGATCTTTACAATGATATAAATAATAAGAAGAATTATTACATAGATTTATTTTTTAAAAAAGTATTAAATGATTTAATAAAAGAAGCAGTGAAGAAAACAAACTCTTTAGAAATAGATACAGTTTGTAAATATATCCTCGAAAAAACTATTACAGTTGAATTAAAAAATGATGATGGAGTAATTCACAAAGAAAAAAATGTTCAATGTTTTGATTTAGGGACTTAAATGCACATATCATTTCAGATTACAATATATCTGTGCCTATTGAGATGTAAATATTAACAAAAAGGCGAACTGATACACCCGAACTTGGTAAGTCAGCAATTTGTTTAAACGTGAGCAATTGGAGTATTCCAATTACTAAGTTCAAG
>CACZOQ010000002.1 GCA_902782835.1 uncultured Erysipelotrichaceae bacterium
GAAAGCAACATTTATAAGACAAATAAAGATTTACACGTTTCTGGTGCAGGCACTAGCGTTTTAGAATACAACTTTAACAACATAACAAGCAAAAGCATTTCAATCACAGGAAAAAGTCTCAATACGGCTGTGTCTGGCACGAGATATTTGATTGAAAAAATATTTGCTGAACCCCTTCAATATACAGAGCATCGTTATATGCTTAATCAATATGGAAACAATATTGAAGCAGTTAAAAAGCCTACTCTATCTAGATATCCTATTTCTTACTTATATAATTTAGAATTTGTTGAATGGCCAAATGAAGAAGCTTATGATGAAACACTTGAAGCCCCTTACGAAATAACTGGTTATATTGCTGATATTGAGGTTTTCACATCAAATAGATTCTCATACAATAGCAAAATGTATAAAGTGGTATCTGCTCAAGATTTCTCAAATTTGTTTGATTCTTAAAGTGTATCACTTAAGTAGTGAGCACCCCCATTTTTCGTGGATTTGCCTCACTTAGACAGTGAATCCCCATTCGTATAGTATGTCGGAATTGAACATGAATTCCGGTTTTTTATTTAAATAAAAAAGCCACACTTAGTGTGGCAATTCATAGCAATTAATTGATATTAATTATCGTATAAGCTTAATTCAGTAACAGTTTTAACAGCAATTTTGAAAAGTTCTTTTTCTTCTTTGGCTAGTCCTTTTACTCCAACATACTCATTTTCGATGTTTGCAGCATATTCGCCAATTTCATCGATGTTATCGTCATTTAACTCATTGAGTCCTAATGCGGGAAGAATGGTACTTTCAATAAAAGCAATAACATCATCTGATAATTCGTATTCTTTTTCTAAATTTATTTTCATTTTATTTTTTTCCTTTCAAAAATTTGTTCATTAATTTGGTGTGATATTTCCAGGTAGTGTTAATATTATTCGTTCTTGGATTAATTGCCAAAGCAATTTTATTTCTTGAATATCTAATATAGGATGGTCTACCTCTTTTATTATACTTTATGCCAGTGGTATGTAATGGCTTATGCCTTAAATTATAACGTAAAGCCGATTTTGTTACACCCCTAGAACGCATTTGCTTTACTGCGTGACTACTTACCCTGAATCCACTGACTCTATATGATTTTCTGGGAAAATAAAATTTCATGTATTTTTCTCCTTTCGAAGATATTCTTACATTTTTCAAAAACTATTTATATATTAATAAAAAATTAATTTTTGAAATACATAATTATGAGAATTTACAAAGTAAAACAAATGTTTCTTCTAAAAAATATGTCAAAATCGTAATATAAAATGTATTATGTAAATATGCTGAAATCAAATTTGTTAGATGGCGGTTCTACTAATATTCGTTTGTCTTCATCGGCGTACGATGTTTTGATGATGGATTGCAATAGGTTTGGTTTTATAAAAAGTAATAAAGAAAACATATCATATATAATCAGTAAGCTAATCAAAGAATTAACTGAATATCGAAATGATTTACATGATGAGCTGTTAAAGAAAAACAATGACGATAACAAACTGGTAAAAAGTATTGAAAACAGTATCTTTAATGTATATTTAAAAACTTTGAACTATATTTGTGATGATTCCTATGTAAATGTTGGATATAGGGTTAGTAGAGAATTCAAACAGGATATTGGCAATGTTTTTTTCGAAACATTGGAAAAATACGACATGGATTTTGCATCCTATGTCAGATCGATTATCTATGAATATTGCTCAAGAGCTGATTTACAAAGAGAACTATTTATTAACTACGATTTGGTAAAAAATATTAAAAAAGCCATTAAGAAAGAATCGGTTGTCAATATAGTTAACGAAGGAATTCAAAATGAATTAATTTTAGTCAGTATCGAGCCATCAACAAATGGTTTTAACTATCTTCTTGGGATTACTCCGGATAAAACGATGTGTTATTTTCTTCCTTTGTGCAAAACTGAAAGATTTAAAGTAGGAAAAACAACAGTACATATTGGGCAAGAAGATTACAATAAAATATTGGAAAAATTTAGTAAATTTATTGAGGAGAATGATTGATGTTCGGATCAAATAAATACAAAACCGCTAAACGGAATGTGCGTAGTGGTTATAGGAGAAGCAATACTCCTTATAGTTATAAATACGTCTATCGCTCTTCTAGTAGAACAAGAAAAAAATAAAATCGATAAAAATGTATCACTTTTGGTGAATACACCCCAACTTTTTAGGACAGAAAGTATCACTTTAATAATCTGCTCTCAAGTGTATAACAGTACTGATACAATTCGGTACTTTTTTATTGATTTTTTTAACATAATGACTATGATTAAGTAAGAAAGGTAAGAAAAGTAAGAGTATGAACAATAATAATCAAGACCGTTTCATCGTCAGTGTGAAAGTGGGACCTAAAGGTCAAATCACAATACCAAAAGAAGCCAGGGAAATGTTTGATATCAAAGAAGGAGAAACATTA
>CACZOQ010000003.1 GCA_902782835.1 uncultured Erysipelotrichaceae bacterium
CTTAATTGCTTATTTGGATCCTAAAAGAACTACGAATCCTAAGAAACCTTATCATGTTGTCAATAAAGAAGAGACTGCTGAAAAGTTAGCTCCTATTTTAGGAATGGAAAAAGACGAAGTATTAGTATATTTAAATAAAGAAAATGTTTATCAAACAGAGTTTGGTACGAAAGGAAAAGGACTTTCGGAATTAGTAAAAAAACAAATTGATGACTTAAATCTTCCTGGTTTAGGATTTATTGAGAGTTTTAAGAGATATTATCCTAAAGGAGATTTTGCATCTTATACGATTGGTTATACGAAAGCTACTAGTGATGAAGATAGCACCATTAAGGGAGAAATGGGTGTAGAAAAGCAGTATAATGAAATTTTAAAAGGTGAAGATGGTTATACAAAATATCAGAAAGATTTGCAAGGATATAAGATTGCCAATACACCAGTGGATACTAAAGATGCTGTTCAAGGAAAAGATATTTATTTAACGATTGATTCGAATATTCAGTTTTTCATTGAGCAGGCTATTCATAATTCTGATCGAGATTATGATTGGCAATGGTTTACGATTACTGTTATGGATGCCAAAACTGGGGCTATTTTGGGAACATCCTCATCTCCTTCTTTTGATCCGAATGTTCGTAATATTTCTAATTATTTAGATTTATTTGTTGCATCTCCTTATGAGCCTGGAAGTACTATGAAGACTTTTACTTATATGGCGGCCATGGAAAATGGTGTTTATGATGGAAATGAAACATATCGCTCTGGGGTTTTTGTTACTTCTGACGGTACAGAAATCGGTGATTGGAATCGTAATGGATGGGGTATTATTACATTTGATCATGGTTATGCAATGAGTAGTAATGTTGGGGTTATTAATATGATTAATCGTCATATGTCTAGTGTTATGTTACGTCAATATTATAAAAAACTTGGTTTTGGTAGAAGAACAGGAATAGAGTTACCAGGGGAATCAAAAGGTAAGTTGGATTTTAAATATGAAACCGAGATTTATAATGCAGGATTTGGACAAGGAATTACAACGACTCCTATCCAAAATGTAAAAGCAATGACACCTCTTACGAATGATGGTATGATTTTAAGGCCATATTTAATTTCTAAGATTGTGGATCCAGAAACAGGGGAGGCAATTTTAGAAAATCAAAGAGAGGAAATTGAACGGGTGGCATCAACTGCAACTGTACAAAAAATGATTCAATTAATGGATGACTGCGTAAATGGTATTGGTAATACTGGTAGTGGTTATCGAATTGAAGGAGGAGAACTTGTTGGAAAAACAGGTACTGCTCAGATTGCTAATGAAAAAGGTGGGGGATATTTATCTGGCCAGGAAGATATTATTTCATCTTTCTCTGGTATTTATCCAAAGAGCAATCCTCAAGTCATTATTTATGCTTCTGTTTCTAGACCAAGTGGTGGTAGTCAAAAACCAGTTAGTAATGCAGTAAAGGAAATTGTTGGTAACATTTCTAAGTATTACGGAAATAGCGATAGTACTTCTTCTTCTATTGTCGTTAATGATTTTGAAGTCCCTAATTTTATGAATAAAAAAGTTGATTCCGCTAAAGTTATTTTAGATGCGAATGGTATTCATTATGTTATTATAGGATCTGGTAATAAAATCATTCGTCAAACACCTAGTGCGAAAGATGTTATTACAACCAATGATACAATTTTCTTAATTACGAATGATAGTAATTTTACGATTCCAAATGTTAATGGATTATCTTCAAAGATTGCAAAGAATCTTTTGCAAAAACTAGGAGTTACGGTTCATTTGAATGGTGTAGGATACGTTATAGGTCAATCTGTTGCAGAAGGTGTTCCTATTACGGATGGGATGGAGATTACTTTAGACCTTGCTCCTAAGTTTTCGGTAGAATAGGTGAGATTATGGAGAAAAAACTCATTATTCTTTTTGAAGTTTTATGTATTATTGGTTTTGTTGTATATTATTGTATTGTTGAATTAATACCAGAATATAGAGAAAAATATGGTTCTAGCGATACATTTTTAAATTCTAATCGATATGTGAACATGGTAGAAATTGTCATTGATGATGATATGGACTTTTCTTTAGCCTGGGATTCTAAAAATACTGTTTTTCATTTATTTTTTCTTCATAAAAATGCAATTTGCTTGTATAATCAAGATATAGAAAATCATTCGTTTGATGAATCTCTGTCTCTTATTTTTCCTATTCTTATTCAAAAAGGGTATTTGAAGGAAAATTCAACATTTCGTGTGATTCGTTATGGGAATGAAGGATATGAGCAATTTTTAAATAGTCTTCATCATTCTTTTGAACAGTATTTTTTACCACAGACTTTTGAGGAGACGGAAAGTACTTTGGAACAAAAAGGAATGAAACTAGGATTATCCGTTTTAGATCCAAATAATATATTACAGTCTCTAGATTATTATTCTCATGAATTCACGAAGGAAAGTGTTAAAGAGGAGAAAGATAGTGAGACAGTTTCTTTGAATGAAGAGACTGCTAAAAAGCTATGTAATCGTGTTTATCAAAAATTGGAGAACTTTATGTATGAACATCAAATTGTCAATTTAGAAAGAGGAAATACACGATTGATTATTTCTTTGATACCAGCAGATGATAAGGGCTTATACATGCCGACAGCAAAGAGTTGGTACCAAGTGAAAGATGGAAAGATAGATGCATACATTGAATTGCAAGAAGGTGTTCATACTTATGGATATTGTTATCAAAAATCGATTGATTCTGTACGAAAAGGGGAATGTTAAATGAATAAATTACTTCGTATTCGAAATAGTGTGATTGTTATATTATGTATTACTATTATTTTCTTAGGAGTGGGCTTTATTGCTCTTTCTGTTGAATTAAAAAAAGAAAAAGATGAAGTTTCTTCTTTTGATGTTTCTTTTGTAAAGATTGCTAAGACTTCTTCTGTTAAAGGGTCAAATGTGGCTCCAGATGGAACTTATGAGATAATAAATGGTGGTAAAGAATTAAATATGCAATTTACTATGAATTCTATACATGATGAATTGCTTTACTTGGTAACGATTCAAAATAAAGGAAATCTTCCAGCTGAAATAGTAGATATTATCGAAAGTCCTGATTATTCTTTACCTGTTTTCAAGAAAATGATTAATCCTGTTTCTATAACATTATCCAATGTTAAAGGTAAAATATTGCCAGCAGGGGAGGAAATGGATTTAAAAATATCCGTTTATTATAATCCTTCTACTTTAGAGGTTGCCAAAAAAGTGATTCCTTATCGAATTGGTTTAATCACAAAATCTAGACAGAGCATGTAACATGCTCTTTTCTTTTGACTTTATTGACAAAAATATCCTTTTAACTATATAATTTATATAGTAGAGAGTGGTGGTTACATGAAGCTTATTAAGAGAATTATTCTACCTATTATTATTATAATTATTTTTTTAGCAGCTCTTTCTATTGGGTTGGGTTTATATTTTACAACGTTATCAAAATCTAGAAGAATTTTTCGTACAAGTGTTCATTCTGTTAATTCTTTATATAAACAATATTTTTCATTTCCAGATGATTTAATGATTGGTGATACTTTTCAATCTGAAAGCACTTTAGGGTTTGATTTAGACAGTGAATACTATTCTAAATCTGTTAATTCAGAAGATATTAAAAAGAATCATATCATTCAAAATCTTAATAAATTAGATACTCAAATAAAAGTGATTCAAGATAAGAAAAATCAAGCTTTATATCAAGAAGTTACTCAAACTATTGGTAAAGAGACCATCTTACAGAAAAAGTTTTTGGTACAAAACTTTACTAAGTATTATTTTGTGGATCAAGTTGTTAAAAATTATGTAAATGATGGTACTTGTAATTATTTTGAAACCTTAACAGAAGAAAAAACATTAGTAGATAATATTGATTATTTATATGCTTTTATTATAGATTCTTTAGAGAAAAACTTATCAGAAAAAGATTTTAAATCTTATGAAGTATCTCATAATATTCAAAATAAAGATCAATCTGTTCATCAAGTTTCTATTATTGTAACAGATGAACTGATTCATAGACTTTTAAAAGATGTTTTAAAAGATTTGAAGGGAGATACTAGAGCAAATGCGATTCTTAGTAATACGTTTGAGGATTTTTCTAAAGCAAAAGTATCCGATAAAAAAGAATATTTAGAAAAGAATCATTCTATTATGATTAATATTTATACTACTAGATTATTATATCGTCCTTTAAAATATGAAATTATTTCTATGAAAGGGGACGATAAGAAATCATTTCTTTATGAATTAGATGGTTCTAAAGGAACTGGATATTATTTAGAGAATGATAAGATGCTTTATCAATTTAATACTTCTTTTTCTGATAAAGAAATATTGGTTGATATAAAAAATCCTTCTGACGATTCTTTAGGGGAGATTCGAGTTAATCGTGATCATTATGATACAACTATTAATTTTTCTTTTGATGATAAATCACAAAAGTATGATTTTATATATTCTTCTAAATATAGTTCTATCAAAAAGAATAAGAGTTATCATAATGATAAAAAATTGTCTTTTAAGATTGTTAAAAATAAAATTAGTCATTTAAATGGTAATATTCATTTTCAAACAAAGGTTAAGAATACTGGTAAAGTAAACGAAGATGTATCGTCTGCTATTTTATCTTCTAAATTAACAGATGAGGAAAAAGAATTGTTAAAAAATAAGAAAAAACAAGTTCTTGAACGTTTAGAGAAGTAAGAGAGGAGAACTATATGGCAAATGAAAAGAAAAGTAATTCTAAGAAGAAAGAAGTCGTAAAAAAGAAAAAAGTTCCTAAAAAGAATAAAATCAAAGCTTTTTTCTCTTCTCAGTTATTTCTAGAGATTGTTTTTGTAGCATTATTGATTTTGGTTATTGTATTAGGTATTTTAGTATATGAAAAACAACCCAAAAAAACGACAGAGAAATCTGCTAATATTGTGATTCCTATTTCAAAATTAGAATCAAGACATTCTTTTAATATTAATGCTTTCAATTTAATGGAAGAGAAAGAATATATTTTTAAAGTAACAAATTATAAAGGTAGTCAGGTTAATCAAGAAGATTATGCTTACCAGATTACAGTACAAAATCCGACTACGGCTACTATTATGGTTACAAAAAATGATGATAAAACGGATCTTATGTTAGATCAAAATGCGACTGTTATTGATGGTAATTTGAAGGCTGGAAAAAAACAGGAAGATTATTATCGAATTTCGGTCGTTTCTTCTGGAGTTGTACAGAAAGAAGAGCTTATTTCAGTTGTGGTTACAAGTTAAAAGACTTTCGTCTTTTTTCTTTTTTTTCGTAGTCAATAAATTGACTTTTTATAGTTATAATGATACACTTATTTAGAATAGTAGAGTGGAGGAGTAGGAATGGATTTTGATATTAACAATGAGAAAGTTCAGATGGAAAAAGATGGTCAAATTATTGATTGTGATATTTTATTTACTTTTGATTCAGAAGATACTATGAAGTCATATATCGGTTATACAGACCATAGTATTGCATCGAACGGCAGAAAGAATATTTATGTTTCGTCTTATGATCCTTTAAAACCTGGTTTTGTTTTGGAGAATATAACGGATAAAAAAGAACTTCAAATGATTCAAGAAGTTCTACAAAAATTTGATGCTGAGGCAAATAGCTAGGAGGGATTTAAATGAGTAACGAGGAAAAAGTATATCTTATTGAAGGTCCTCATTCTACTTTAAGTAAAGAGGAAGTAAAACAATCTTTAAAACAAGCTTTTGATGAAATCAAAATTCTTCGTAAAAAAATAGATTCTGAGAAAGATTTTGCCGCTAGGGAAGCTATCATTACAGAATTGACTGCTAAAATAGAAGATTTAGATACAAGAGTTAGTCAATTTAATGCTCAAGAAGATTCTGTTGATGAAGTTCATGAAGAAATTAGTCAAGTTGATCAACAAATCCTTGATTTACAAAAAGAATTAAAGACTATGTCTCAAGAATATGAAGCTTCTTATCAAAAAATGCAGGCAATTATTGATGAACAACAAAGACAATTGGATTCTATTAATGGGTTGTTTAGTGATGAAGATTTACAAAATATCCGTGAAGAATATGCAGAAAAGAAATTATCAGAAAATGCTAAGTCTGTTTCTATTAAAAGTCGAATTGATAGTCAACAAAAACATTTGGCTGCCTTAAAACGTAGAAAAAATAAAATGAAGAGAGATGTTGAAGCTTCACATGAAGCTGGTATTTCAGTAGCAGATGTGAATGAAATTCAAAATGTTCTTAAGAAAAAAACAGTTGTAGATGCGATTATGAATCAAAAAGGTTTAGGAAAAGTTGTTTCTAAAAAGGCATCTGAAAGAACTGCCGAAGAAAAGAAAGCTGTACGTGAGGCTAAGAAGGAGATAGAATCTGAGGTTCGTGCTGCCAAAAAAGAACATAAGAAAGAGGATATTTTAAGTTTAGTTGAAGCTTTGTATTCTTTACAAGTTCAATATCGTAAGGGAAGATCTCCTAGAATTTTAATTATTCCAGATCGACAATTAGATACAATTCGTGTTCGCGTTCATAACATGCCAGAAAAAATTATTCACATCGATGAAGCTTCAGCAGATTATGTACCTGGTGATATTCCTGCAGACATGCAAGAGGTTATGGAGAGTAGAGAACCAAAAGTTAAGAAGAAATTCTTAATGGTTAAAAGTAATAAAGGATTATGCTATGTTACAAGTGAAGCAATTGATGAATTTGATTTATCTGTTTCAGATGAAGCTATTTTTGTAGATGGTAATCCTTTCTATCAAATTCGTTTGGAAGATGCAGAAAAACTTCTTGCAGATTCTGATGATTATGAGTTTGAGCAAAGAACTGTAGAACTTGATGAACAAAAAGAAAATGAAAACGATGAAGTTGTTGATGATACAAATCATGATGTCGTAGAACAAGTTACGGTTTATCAAGATTCTGAATCAAATGATTATTATGTTCCTAAATATGCTCTTAGTAGGTTCCATTTAAAACCAAAGAGTGAGGAAGTTATTATTCAAGGTAGAGCTTGCACACGTATTTCTGATGTGGACTATGATTATATTTTGTCTCATCAAGACAATGGATATTCTCCTTATCAAGTTCGGACAGATACTGTTGATATTGAGAAAAATAATTCTGAAGAAAAGACTGTTGTGGAACCTGAGACTCCTAAGAAGAAAGAAGTTATTCTTTTATATAAAGGTTTAAATGATGAAAATGGAACGTATGCAAGTGAAGAAGTGCTATCTCGCTTTGGCTTTGATGCTTTAGGAGATGTAGTTCCAATTGAAGGAAATCATTGTCATGCTATTGATTCTGTTACAGAAGATGGCATTCAAGCAGCAGCTAAAGCAGTTGATATTGAAGTTAAATATCAACATGTATTGATTGAAAAGAAAAGTAATGATCCGATTGTATTAACTCTTTATAAAGATGTAAATGATAATGGTCAAGTTTATGCAAATATTATGGATTTAGTACGGTTAGGATTTTCAATTGACGGGGAAGTAACAACGGTTGAAGAAATTGCTTGTCATAAAATTAATTCTGTTTCTGAGAAGGAATTTATATTTAGAGCAGAACAGAGTAAAGATCCTATTTACTCTGTAGATTATCGTAATGTTTACTTGAATAAAAATAATCATTTTTCAGGTATTCAGAGAGTCGAAGTCCCTATTTATCATGATTTGAATGATAATAATCAACCTTATGCAACGGTTGAGTTGTTAACTCAATTAGGATTACCTATTAATGAAACGGTTGTGATTGAGGGAGTAGAGTGTTCTAGTGTTTCTCGTGAAGATTTGAATCGAATTCGCGATTTCGTTGAACAGAGTACGGATCCACTTCAATCTATTGCTTATCATGATGTAATGGTTACTAAGAAAGTAGAAGAAATTACGGTTACTATTTATCGAGATACAAATGATAATAATCAATTATATGCTCGTAGGGAATTATTAGAACAATTTGGAATTACACCAGTTGGAGAAATAACAATCATTGAGGGAATAGATTGTTATCCAGTGGATGCTACTATGAATCAGTCTATCCTTGATCAAGTTGTGACATGTAGGAATCCTAAGTATTTATTATATTATCGTGATATGGCTTTAGATCATGTAGAAAAACTTGAGGCTGAAACTATTGATATTAAGCTTTATCATGATATAGATCATAGTCAAGTATATGTACCAAAAGAGGTTTTAGAACAATTTGGAATAAAGTTTGAAGGAAATATCTTTATAATTGATGGTCATGATTGTTGCCAAATCAGTATGGATAAGCATCAACAATTATTGGATAAAGTTAATTCTAGTGAAAATCCAAAATATGCGATTCAGTACATGCCAACGGATGATTTAGCTATCAAAGAAGTTCATCCAAAACCACATGTAGAAACAATTATTAATCATATTACAGAAGGCTTAGAAATTAAGGGTAAGGATGTTGCTTATTATCGTTCTAGTAATTTAAGACCAGCCAAAATGTTTGTTAATGATTTAAAATCTGGTAATTGGATTTATAATATTGTTCATGTTTGCCCTGCTGTTGGAAAATTAACTGTGGGATTTGCCACAAAATTATCTGGTAAATTATTACTTTCAGAAACTGGTAAAGCTTCTATGCAAGAAATAGAGCGCCGTTTAAGAGAAGAATTAACAGATGAAGAATGGGAAGTTTTATTTGATGAATATAAAGGTAGCGTATTAAAGACGGATATGAATAATCAGATTAATGATTTAATTTTAGTAGGATTAAAAGAATATGCTTATCGAAAAGTTGAGAATTTAAACCAAGGTATTAAAGATAGTTATTTAAAACTATTTGCAGTTGTTGGAAGTCTTCGAGAAATTGAAATTGAATTAGGACGAGATGATTTAGCTCCTGAAGAAGAAGAAAAGTATTTTGAAATAAGAAAAATGCTTTTAAGCGATGGTGCTTGTTATGCAAAAAATATTTTAGAATATCGTAAGGAGGCTAATAATTTATTATCTAGTGGTATTCATGGTATTGAAGAAGATTTTAAAGCAGTCTCTACTAAATTATCTTATGTTGGTATGAGATTTGCTAAAACGAATGATTTCAACAATGAATTACAAGCGAAACTTGCTAAGTATGGTCAAGGATTGAATGATGCTATTGCTAAAGACGATCCTGAGGGAATCATTTCTAATTTTATTGAATTGGAAAGTTGTTATTTCCAACATACGGATATAGAGAGGGATGCATTAGGTAAGAGAAGTATCGGATTTAAGTATTATTCTCCTTTGGCAGAAGAATTTGATTATCGTAATGATCCATTTATCTCTGATTGTTTCTTTACAGGTGTTGTTGCAACTACGGGTGTTCAAGTATTTCATGCTTTAAAAGTGAATGATCAGAATAATCAAATCCTTCAGGAACTTCAACAACATACAAAATCAAATCAAGGAACTGCATTCTATGGAATGAGACAACAAGCTCATCAAGATTTATTAAGTGCTTCTCAGATTATGGAGAATAATGGAATTGTCAAACATGATTTTTCTTCTACTTATTCACAAATACAAGAGATTACAACTCGTTATGCTTCTGGTGCTATTAATCAATCACAAGCATTAAATGAAATGGCACTTGTTGCGGAAAAAACTCAAGCTACGCTTGTGGATGTTGCTAAAGAAGCGTTAAAGACTGTTACTGATACAAATGCTAAAGAATCTCTACAATTTATTGTTTCTAATCCAGAAGCTGTTGTTCATTTAAATAATGGATTTATGGACACTTTAGAGTATGCTAATGGAATGGCTGAACTATCTAGTTTACCAAGTGATATTCATACTTCTCTATTAGGTGCTCTTGGAACAGCTACTTTTGCAGCTCAAGTTGCTTCTAGAATGGAATCTAAGTATGGAAAGAAACAAGGTTATGGTAATGAGGTTACGGAAGGCTTAGAAGAGATGTTAAAAGAGGGAGTTCCTTCCTTTGAAGAAAAAGCTAAGAAAATGTAAAGGTATTTATTAATACCTTTTTTCTTTACTAAGTTTTTAAAATATATTATGATATTATTAATTATGAAAGGAGTTGTATTATGAAAATTATTCGATGCAATAGTGGCAATATCATGATGGTTTTAAAAGAAGTTGAAGATGTTTCTAATAAAGAAATATCTTGTAATTCGGTTGATGCTTCTTTTGAAAAACATGTTCCTCAATATGAAGTGAAGGATCAAAAAGTTGAAGTATTTGTGAATCATGTAATGGAGGAAGATCATTATATTGAATGGATTTTAGTTGACTATGGTAATGAACAGATTATTAAGCACTTTGTCCCTTTTGAAGATCCAAGAATGATAGTTGAATGGAGAGAAGGAATGATTGCTTATAGTTACTGCAATAAGCATGGTTTATGGAAGTGTGATGAAATTTTAAAATGAATGGGAAAAAAATTGGAGGAGCAGTTCTAGCGGGATTATTTGTTATTTTGTATTATGGGATTCTATTAGGAATTATTCTTTTATCTGAATTATCTGCTAGTGAAAAAATGCCACTTTGGTTATTTCTTTTTATAATATTTATCTTTTCTGTTCCTTTAATCGGAATTATTATGGCTCTTATTATGAGGGTTCATGAAATAAAATGCGGAGAAGAAGAGGAAGCTAAAAAATATTAGGAGGTTATAGTATGATTATTGTTACGACAGATCAACTTGTTGGAAAGCAGATAATTTCTGAAACATTAGGAGTTGTAAAAGGAGAAATAGTACAATCTAAGAATGTAGGTAGAGATTTTATGGCAGGAATGAAAACATTAGTTGGTGGAGAAATTAAAGGATATACAGAAATGATTCGGGAAGCAAGACAAATTGCAACGAAGAGAATGGTTGATGAGGCAGAAGCTTTAGGAGCTGACGCTATTGTTGGCGTTCGTTATGGTTCTTCTGCTGTTATGCAGGGAGCTGCTGAAATTATTGTATATGGTACAGCTGTTCGTTTGAAAGAAAAGTAAAGATAACTCTTTACTTTTTTATTTTTTTATGATATATTGATTTGGACGTTTTTGCAAAAGAGCTAGATGACATATACCCCGTGTATTTGGACATGTGGCTTTTTTGCGTTGGAAGGAGTGTGAAATTAAAAAATGTCATTCATCGAGGTTAAGCAGATATCGAAAACTTTCAGAGTCAACAAAAAGAAAAGTGGACTCAAAGAGTCAATTAAGTCTTTTTTTAAAAGAGATTTTATTGACGTGAAAGCAGTAGAAGATATATCTTTTTCTATTGAAGAGGGAGAAATTGTTGGTTATATTGGACCAAATGGAGCTGGAAAAAGTACTACGATTAAAATTCTTAGTGGTATTTTAATTCCAGATTCAGGAGAATGTGTAATTGATCAAATGACCCCTTGGAAAAATCGAGTAAAGTATGTCAAAAAAATCGGTGTTGTCTTTGGACAAAGAAGCCAATTATGGTGGGATATTCCTGCAGAAGATACATTTGATTTATTAAAAGACATCTATGAAATACCAGAAGAAGAATATCAAACTACGAAAGAGGATTTAATTTATCGCTTAAATCTTCAAGATATCATAAACATTCCCGTTAGACAATTAAGTCTTGGTCAGAGAATGCGCTGTGAGATTGCGGCTAGTTTACTACATAATCCAAAGATACTATTTTTAGATGAACCAACAATTGGATTAGATGCAGTATCTAAGCAAGTAGTAAGGGACTTTATAAAGAAGATTAATAAAGAAAAAAAGACAACCGTGATTTTAACAAGTCATGATATGGCTGATATTACATCACTCGCAAAAAGAATTATTTTGATTGGAAAGGGTCATGTTTTATATGATGGTAGTTTAAAAAAACTTCAGAATATGTATGAAACAGAAAAATATGTTTCTATTAAAACAAAAGATAAACTCTCTATTCGAAATAAAGGAATTAAGGAAAAGACAAAGACAAAAGAAGGCTATGATTTAATCATTGATACTCGATATATTACTATCTCTGAATTATTGAATATTGTTTCTAAGAAGATTACGATTGATGATATTGAGATTGATCATGAAAATATCGATAATATTATCGTAAAATTATATGAGGATTATAAGATTTGAGAGCTTATATTACTTATTTTAAATTAAAATTCATTAGTAGTCTTCAATATCGAATGGCAGCTTGGGCTGGTATTGCAACTCAATTCTTCTTTGGATTTGTTTATATCATGGTGTATGTAGCGTTTTACGAATCTGGCGGGAATCATCTTCCAATGGAACTTCCTCAAGTAGTGACATATTTATGGTTAAATCAAGCGTTCCTTGCTTTAGTTAATCAATTTACAAAAGATCAAGAACTATATAAGTTAATTAAGGAAGGCGGAATCTCCTATGAACTAGCAAGACCTAAAAATTTATACTTTATGTGGTATTTTAAAGTAATAGGCCAAAGGCTTGCGAATGTTACCTTAAGATTTCTTCCTTTAATTCTTGTTACGTCGCTTTTACCAAAACCTTTTCATTTAGGTGCTCCTGCTTCATTTCTTCATTTCTTATTTTTCTTATTATCTTTAGGATTAGGAACATTATTAGTAACTGCTTTAACTGTTTTTTATCCGATCATTACATTACTAACTATGAATGAAAAAGGAACTGTTACTTTGATTATTACGATTGGTGATATACTTTCTGGTATTGTAGTCCCAATTCCTTTCTTTCCTAGATTCCTACAAATAATATCTTCTTTTTTGCCCTTTCAGTATATAAGCGATTTACCTTTTAGGCTTTACGTTGGCGATATTTCTTTACAGTATGGAGTTTTCGGTATGTGTATCCAATTCATTTGGATTATTCTATTTATCTTGTTAGGTAATATCTTAATGAAAATCAATATTAAAAGAGTGGTAGTTCAAGGAGGATAGATGAAAATTTATTTCAAATCACTCGCTATGCATTTAAAAGGGGAACTTGAATATCGAGTGGATTTCATTCTATCTTTTCTATCCCAAATCTTAGTTTTTTTTACATATTATTTCATTATCATTGCTTTATTTACAAAGTTTGAACACATTAAAGGATTTACTTTATATGAAGTATTACTATGCTTTAGTATTATTCAATTTGGTTTTTCTTTTAATGAAGTTTTCGCTAGAGGAATTGATAAATTTGATGATTTAATTATACAAGGTAATTTTGATAGGTTATTATTAAGACCAAGAAATATCATATTACAAGTATTATGTAGTAATAGTGATTTTGTAAAAGTATCTAGGTTAATACAAGCTTTAATCATAATGTTTATTGCAACCATTCATCTTTCTATTGATTGGAATATTACGAGAGTAATTACTTTATTATTAATGCTTTTGTCTAGTTGTATCATCTTTTTTGGAATATTTTTAATGGCTGCAGCATATTGTTTTTTTACCATACAGGGATTAGAAGTAAGAAATGTGTTTACAGATGGTGGTAAACATATGGCTCAATATCCGATTGGAGTATTTCAAAAAGGATTTGTGTATTTTTTTACTTTTGTTATTCCTTATGCCTTTGTTAATTATTATCCATTATTATATTTTCTTGGTAAGAAAGATTCTTTATTCTATGCATTTTCACCGTTACTCGTCTTATTATATTTAATCCCCTGTATAATTATCTTTTATTGGGGTATGAAAAGATATACTAGTGTAGGCTCTTAAGCCTACTTTTTTAGTTTCTATATATTAAGTTTTCTTAAATAAAAAAGTTGAAAAAAAAGTATCGGACAAGGTATTTTCAAGTACCTTCATTTTTGATATAATAAAAATGATAGGATAGTGGTTCTATGAGAAAGCGACTTGTCATCAAAAATCGTCGAAAGAAAAAAGTTTTTTTTTCTCTTTCGTTGTTTTTAGTGTGCTTGATTGGTATTGGCTATGCTATCTTTGAAACTGATCTCTTTTTAACCGGTTCTATGAATGTATCTAGTTATGATTTACCGATCATTGATACTTATGAAAATTGTTTAAAAAATACGTAC
>CACZOQ010000004.1 GCA_902782835.1 uncultured Erysipelotrichaceae bacterium
ATTTTAGGCCATGAATCAATATCAATTTCTACTCCCTCAAAAGAATATTGAATCCTTCTATTTTCTTGATATCCTTTAGCTTCATATCCTAACTCATTCAAAATCAAATTCGTCTTTTCAAAATCATCCACTACAATTTCTAATTCTTGTGTACCATCAATCTCAGAAGAGACAATATTTTTAATAGTCAAAGTTGTCTTTTCACCATTTGTACGTAAACGAATCCATTTACCAGCAACTTTTGGAATAAAATCATAAACATATCTTCTTTGTAATAAATCCCATTCAAAAGTAGCCCCTATTTTTTCTAATTGAGATTGAACTTGAGACACATCAATTTCTAAAACTCTTACTTCATATTCTGTATGCATATTACCTCCAAAAAAAACACGAATACTCATCCTAAGGACGAAATATTCGCGGTACCACCTTAATTCATGTATGAACATGCTCTCTTTATCTCTTAACGCGAGTAACGATTTTTCTCCAAGTATGTAATTCAATATAATACTCTCTTAGTTTCCACCTACCACTAAGTCTCTATCAAAAAGAATCATACCTACTAAAAACTCTTCCACAAAAACTAACTAAATATTATCATAAATACGAAATGAACGCAATAACTAATTGTTAGAAGACCCATCTTTTATTTTCACTTTACCCTTATCCTCAAGAGCTAAAGGAATAAGTAAAGTAATAAAAAAAGTAGCTTCAAACTACTTTTCTTCAGATTTTTCTAATTTTTTTAAAGCATCTTTAGAAACTTTAATAACATTTTCTAAAACAGCTTCAGCACTCTTCTTTAAAGCAGGAGTTCCTTTTTCTTTAGCAAGTTCAACTAAATCTTGAGCTTTAGCCTTAATACTATTACCTTTTTTCTTAGCAATTTCTAAAATTTTTTCTTTATCTAAATCAGCAAGCTCATCTTTAATTTCTTGAACTTTTTCGTCGAACTCTTCTTTCACTTCTTTAATATCAATTTTCTTAGCTTGATCTAATAAATCGTCTAATTTTTTCTTTAAATCTTTACGTAATTCTTCTCCAGCTTTTGGTGCAAATAATAAACCAAGTCCAGCACCTAAAGCAGCTCCTACAACAAACTTTCCTAATCCTTTACCTTCTTTTTTCATAATTAATCTTCCTCCTCTTTCGTTTTTTTATGAAATATTTTAGATATAGTAGAAGTAACCCCAAATACAAGAGAATTACTAATACTTGCTAAACCATCAGCAGCTTTACTAAAAGTAGTAATAGCATGATCAAATGAATGAACCTTTTCATCAACATCATCCATTACTCGATCTACTTTATCTAAAATATTAATCAATTTAATACCAACTATTATCAATATGACTAATAACACAATCCCTGCAATATACAATAGGATTGATAAAAAAGTACCGATCTCCATTTTCTCTCTCCTTTCTAATCCTTTTCTTGATACATAGAATCGATTAAATCGAATAAATTATCATTATCTTCTTCAACTTTTGAAGTATTTTCCGATTCATTCATAACTTCTACAACTGGATGTACTTCCTCAACAGGTTGTTGTGTTTCTTCTACTACAACGGGCTTCTCTTTTACTTCTTTTTTAGGGATACTCTTTTCTTTACTAACATCAACATAATCAACATTGTATTCTAAACCTAAATCTTGAAAATACTCTAAAGCATCACCCATCGTTAATTCTTTTACTTCTGGTTTACTACGATCACTTAAATCTACTAATAAGTTATCGTCCTCTTCTTCAACCTCAAATTTAGAATTATCACTTGGCTCTTCCTCCGCTAAACCTTCTTCTCTTTGTCGACGACCATAAGCCTTATTACGAATATCATCAACACTTACATTCGTTCTAGAATAGCTACTAGTAATACGAACTTCTTTTTTCTCCCTAACATCTTCTTTTTTATAATTTTTATCCAAGATCCCATAAATTGGAGAAATAATTGGGCTCGGTTTAAAATATGTTTTTTCTTCTTTCTTTTCGTAAGTTCCATATTCATGAACAGGAACACTATAAGAATTATCTACACCATATAATTTATTCTCTTTAGAAGCAGAATATAATGGCTTCGTCGGAGTATAATAATCATGCAATTCCTCAGGTGCAGAATAGGCTTCCTTCTTTTCTTCAACAGAGGGCTGCTGTGGAACATTTTCTGGAACAGATGGATTATTATGAACTTCTTCTTTTTCAAAAACCTGTAAAATCTCTGGCTCATCAGATAAATATTCATCTTCAACTTTAAAATCTTTATCATCCATAAATTTAAATTCTTCATGAGGTTTTTCTTTAACAAACTCATCTTTTGGACGAATTTCAAAATCTTCATCTTTTAACTCTTCTTCATGTAATTCTTCTATTTTCTGTTCTCTTTTTCCAGGTAAAACAACCTTTTTTGCAATAGGTCTATCTTCTCTTTTTTCTTTTATTTTTGATTTTTTCTCTTTTTTAGGTGGTTCGTCTACTTCAACATACTCCACTTCAAAAAGAGCATTTTTAATCTTATCTAATACACCCATGAGTTCACCTCTTCATCCTAATAATCCAACTCAATTTTCTCATCTTCAAGATCTTTTTTATATCGATCAGTTTCCTCTCTCTCAACAACATCTAAGAAAGATTCTTTAGAAGAATCTGCTTTAAATAAAGTAAAATCTTCTTCTTTATAATCTAAAATATTTTCTCCAATCAAACTTTCTAACACAACATCATTAAAATGAATTGTTCTTAAAATAGTGGCCATATTTGTAACAACATCTGTTAAATCATCTTTTGCAACATATGCCTCCATTTTCGAATAATGATAAACAAATTGAATAAAATATTTAGAATCAATTTCTTCTATCTGAATATATCCAGTTTTTTTATTATAGTCTATTTTTTTAGAATAATAAAAATCTTTAGATTCTTGATAAGAATTATTAATTTTATGATAATAGCTGATCGCATCTACATATAAATAATAACGATAGTTTTTCTCATCTTTTAAAATTGCATTATAATCTTCTCGATCAACAAAACTAATTCCTTTCGGTAAATAATACTTATATCCATCATAGTAAACATTATATAATGAAACTTTATTTGACATAAGAATATCAATATTTCTAGAAATATCATCATTAGATAATCTTTGTATAGTACAACCACTACCAAAAAGAATTACAATAGAGAGCAAAACAATTAACTTTTTCATATTTCACCTACTCTTATTATATTATATCATCCTTTTAACAAATGTAAAAATTTTTCTTTTCGAATTTTACATATTAGACAATATCCTTCGTACACAAGACATAGTAAATAGGCATATTATCTTTTGAAAACTTATCTTCATATTCCGTCGTAATAACTGGATTATGATCTTGATGAAGATTAAATGAAATTTCCATCAACCGATAACCAGCTTGACTAAAAGAAACAAGTGAATACTGATATAAATCTAAATTATCTGTTCTCATTTCAATCGTCTTTTTACCACGAAAAATAGATTCATATTTTTCTAAAAAAACTGGACTCGATAAACGACGTAAATGATGTCTTTTTTTAGGCCATGGATCCGAAAAATTCAAAAATAAATGGTCTATTTCATGATGAAACAATAAATCTATATCTAAAGCATCTGCTCGAATAAAAGCCAAATTAGGTAATCCATCTGGAACTTTTTGCAAAGCTTTAACAATAACACTATCATACTTCTCAATTCCAATAAAGTTTATATCTGGATACATTTTTGCATTTTCAATAATAAATTGTCCTTTACCAGTACCGATTTCAATAAAAATCGGATTATCATTTGAAAAATAATCACACCAATGTGATGAATACTGAAAAGGATCCCTAACCAAATAAGAAGATTGACTCATAATTTCTTCTTTATTTTTAACATTTCTAAGCCGCATAATTTCACCTAGAACATATTTTATCATAGAATTACTTTTTTGCATATAATTATTCATTCAAACCAAAAACCGAGAAAATTACTACGAAAGTATACGCATTTTAAAGTGGCTATGATATACTTATTTATGAAGAAAGTGAGGCTACTAACATGTTAAAACTAAACCTATTAGAAAAAGAAAAATTTGATTCCTTTGTCAAAAATCATAAAACAAAATCTCATTTCTTACAGTCATACTCTTGGGGTGAGTTTTCTAAAATCAAAAAAAATATGACACCATATTATTTAGGATTAGTAAATGAAGAAAATGAAATCGTTGCAGCCACTCTTCTTTTGCAAAAACATCTACCAATGAACTATAGTTACTTCTATGCTCCAAGAGGCTTTGTATTAGATTATAAGAAAAAAGAAATAGTACGCACAATGACAAAGAAAGTAATCGAATTTATAAAAAATAAAAAAGCAATCTTCTTAAAAATAGATCCAGATATTATAATAAAATCTATAAACTATCAAAACGAAGAAACAGATAATGAAGACTATAAAGATATATTTGAAACATTAAAATCTTGTGGTTTTAAACATCAAGGATTTACTAAAAATTTTGAAACAATGCAACCAAGATATACTTTTCGTATCGATTTAAATCAACCAATAGAAGAAATAGAAAATCACTTTTCAAAAACAACAAAACAACGAATTGCTAAAAGTTTAAAATTAGATACAGAAGTTGTAATTGGAACAAAAAAAGATATTCCAGAATTTTACCATTTAATGACACTAACCGAAAACAGGAAAGATTTTATTTCTTATAATGAAGACTATTACGAGACATTATATGAAATTTTTAATGGAAATGAGAATAGTAAAGCCACTTTATTCTTAGGAAAAGTACATATATCTAAAACAATCAAAGCATTAGAAAAAAGCTTAAAAGAAATAAACAATCAAATATCAATTCTACCAATTGATAATCTAAGTAAAAGTGCCAAAGCTAAATTAACAGAATTAACCAAACAAAAAGAAAACATTCAAAAAGACATTGAAAAATATAAAGAATACAAAAAAGAATATGGAAATGATCTAACACTAAGTGCTCATATGATTATTGAATATGGAGACAAGGCATGGGTTCTATATGCTGGAAATCATAACATATTAAGTGAAACATATGTAAACTATAATACTTATTTTGAACACTTAAAATATTGTAAAGATCGTGGTCTTAAAATATATGATCAATTTGGAACCATTGGTGATTTAAGTGAGAACAATCCTCGATTAGGGCTACATGAATTCAAAAAGAAATTCGGTGGAGACTATGTTGAATTTATGGGAGAATGGGATTATGTAACAAATAAAATCATGTATTTTATATTTACTAAATGTGTACCACTATATCGTAAAATAATTCGTAGGAAAAGCAAAAAGGAGTTAGAACATGAAATTAGTAAATCTGAGTAAAAATGAATTTAAAAAATTTGCAGACAAACATGAACAAATAACATTTCACCAAACAGAAGAATGGGCAAATCTAAAAAAGAAAAATGGTTGGGATGCATACTATGTTGGTTTAAAAGACAAAAATAAAATAGTAGCAGGAGCTATGATTTTAGCAAAAACTCTACCAATAATAAAAAAGAAAATGTTTTATTCTCCAAGAGGATTTTTAATTGATTACAAAAACAAAGATTTATTAAAAGAATTTACAGAAGAAATAAAAGAATTTGCCAAAAAAGAAAAAGCTATTTTTATCAAAATTGATCCTTATGTAGAATATCAAGAAAGAGATAATAATGGTGATATAGTAGAAGATGGATATCAAAATAAAGATACTGTAGAAAATTTAAAAGAGTTAGGCTATAAATTTTTTGGCTTTAATACAATGCAAGATACTCTTCAACCAAGATGGATGCATGTAATTGAAATCAATGGTAAAAATGAAGAAGAAGTCCAAAAAGACATGGAATCTAAGACAAGACAAATACTAAGAAAAAATGAAAAATCCAGCATTAAAACACATGAAATAACAAAAGAAGAATTACCACTATTTAAAAGTATTATGGAACATACTGGAGAAAGACGAGATTTTATTGATAGACCATTATCATACTATGAAGCAATGTGGGATAATCTACACGATAGTGGAATACTAAAAATATTAATAGCTGATATTGATTTTAATGAATATGAAAACAATACAAAAAAGGAAATAGAAGAAGTAAAAAAAGCATTAGCAGATCGTATTTATAAACATGATAATAATTTATTGAAAATGAATGAAAAAAAATATGAATCAACTAACAAGCAAGATAAAGAATCTATCGAAAGACTAAATAATCAACTAGATAAAATCAAAAAATATAAAGAAGAATATGGAGAAAAAAAGACTTTAGGAACAATCTTATTCTTGATATATGGAAACGAAGTATTATCATTATTTGGAGGAACTGACGATAATTTAATGCAATTCCAATCAGCTTATACCGTTCATTATGCCGGCATAAAATATGCGATTGATCACCATTATAAACGATATAATTTTTATGGAATTACAGGTGACTTTCATAAAGAAAATCCATTATATGGTCTATTTCTATTTAAAAAAAGTTTTGGAGGACATGTAGTAGAATTAATTGGAGAATATGACTTAATCATTTCTAAGTTTTGGTATAACATATATCAAACAGCCTTTAAAACATATCATTTTTTAAAGAAAATAAAAAAATAAGTGGTTAAAAACCACTTTTTTATATACTTTTTGCACCATAAGTATTCCAATAAGAAGACTTAGCAGTATTACCTCGATCAATACCTCTACTTTCACTATTATCCGGTATTTCAAAGTCAACCGTCCATTTATAGGCAGCATCATAAGCTCCTTGTTCTGTATTAGGAACACTCTTAAGAGTATTATAAACTCCTGGATATTCATGCTCCAATTCATAAACTAAATAATCAAGTTGTCCTTCAAGACTATTTACATCTTTATTATTAGCAGCACAATAATTCTTTAAATTTGTCCAACGACTATTATGCCATTGACATATACCATAAGAAGTACCATTATCACCTAAAGCTGTTGGATCAAAACCTGATTCATGCTCAATATTAGCTAAAATTCCACAAATAGCAGCATTATTAAATCCTTTGTTAGCTAGATAATTGTAAACTGCATCCTTTGAAGCATTACCTGTAGATACATTACTAACTGTTGCCGTCTCAACTTTAGAATTTGCTCCAATACGAAGAACAGCATCACTACCAGCCTTATCACCCTCTTGATAGGAATTAGCTGTATCTACCAAGTAATCACCTACCGCTGAGAAATCTGAAGTAATATTATTAATCTTTGAATTGGCAGCAGAAAATGCATCCATACAAGAATCACAAATTGGACCCATGAATACTGCATCACTATCTAATGTGCTTTGGCAATCAGAAATTGCTGTCTTACTAGAGGCAAAATCAGTATTCAAAGTATTAATAGAAGAAACGCCATCACTAAAAGCCCCATAATCACTAACTTGAATATTCTCATTACCCATACTATCACCATCTTTAAATCTATTGTAGCATCAAATATAAAGGGGATACAAATAATCTACAAAAAAATTACACAACCTGTAAAGTGTAATTTTAAGTATCATATTTTTCCAAACCGTAATTAGAAATAATAGAAGCATATTTTCCAGTAGTAGTTCTTCCGGCAGGTGGAGGAGTATAAGCCTCCAAGAAAGTAGAATAATCTTGTAAATTGTTGCTACCAACACATTCAGGATGGTAAATAGACATAATATCCGTATAATCATCAATACATTCTTCTACACTGTCATAATGACGCATGTCTTCACTTGTAGGAATCGTTCCTGTTTTACTTTCATTTAATTGACTAACATTATTCTGACCATATGTTTTTTTCTTAGACCATTCCGATGTCTGACGATCAGTAGATACTCCCATCTCATAGTTAACACCCAAAACATTATTATAATTTGAAAGAGAAGAGGCATGCGAACTCATCCATCCACTCTCATTAATAATTTGAGCAATAATTAATGATTTTTTCATACCATGAGTATTCGTATGATTCACAATATTGGCAACTTTATCAATCCACTCTTGTTGAGCAGCCTTATCAGAATTATAAGCACGATCACCTAAACTATAAAATGCATTTGCCTGAGTTGACCCTCCATTTAACGACAAACCAGAATTAGAAGGAAGATTTAATGCTTTTGCAACGGTATTAGAAGCTTGTTTATCATCACTTTGATAAGAATTAGCAGTTTCCACTAAGTATTCTCCAACAGCAGAAAAATCAGAAGTAATATCATTTATTTTAGAATTAGCAGTGCTAAAAGCCTCCAAACAAGAATCACAGATAGGGCCCATAAAAACAGCATCACTATCTAATGTGCTTTGACAATCAGAAATTACTGTCTTACTAGAAGCAAAATCAGTATTCAAAGTATTAATAGAAGAAACACCATCACTAAAAGCTCCATAATTACCAACTGTTGTATCAGGCATATCATCACCATCCTATCTATTAATATTCTATCATAATTAAAAAAAAGTGGAAACCACTTTTTAGAAATTTACGCACCTATAGCTTTATTAATAGTACTTTGTCCAGCTTTATCACGTTCTTGTTGATCTTTAACCATCGCTCTAATATAGCTCTCCAAATTAACTACCTTTTGATGGAAAACATCATATTGTTTACTTAATTCTTGATAATTTTCTCTTGTAATATCTGCCCCTTGACTAATCCAGCCAGTCTCATAAATATTATCCATATTGGAATTAATACGCCCAAAAGTGTCAACAATTTCTTCATCAAGACTCTTTATTTCACTAGCAATTTGAATTGCTTCATCATAGTGACCTAAACGAATATTACCTGCCATAATAAACCTCCTTAAATTAAACTCCTTCTAAATTTCTTGCATCGTGAGCTCTTTCAGCTTCTCCCTCTTCAAACATTCCAGCAACCTGAACATTGGCATTACCTAAATCATTCAAAGTACCTTGAAGAGCAGTAAATGATTGTTCCATTGTATTAAATGAGCTACCAAAATCAACAGCATCATCACCATCCCAGATTGCTAATAACTTATCAACTTTAGATTCCATAGAACTGATTTGTTCACGTAGAGTATCTGAATTTTGAACAATATTGTGTCCTTCTGAGCTCATATCACTTGTATTTGTTTTAAAATCAACTTGCGCCATATATATCCTCCTATCTAATACCAATTATATACTATAAATTTCACATATGACAATAAAATGTACATATCTTTACGATTATATACTTAAACTTGACAATTCTTCTTCCAATGATTCAATACTTTGAGCAGCAGATTTTATAAACTCACCTAATGAGTTTACATATTCAGCACTAGCCTTTGCTTCTGCTATTTTAGCATTATTAGTTTCAACAAAACTATTCTTAGCTGAACTTGTCCAATTTGACAAATTCCCTTCAATATTTGATCCATAAGTATTAACACTTGACGTAATATTGGAAGCTTCTTGACATAATTTCTCACCAACAGATGTAACAGTTGCAAAATCACAAACATATTTAGCCATATTAAACATTTTCTCCTTTCTCATTATTATCTATAGATTCATCAGAGTCTGTTTTACTACCCGATTCTTGTGAAGTATCAA
The DNA here is from genome assembly GCA_902782835.1 of uncultured Erysipelotrichaceae bacterium. GTDB lineage: Bacteria > Bacillota_I > Bacilli_A > RF39 > UBA660 > UBA3789. The sequence goes on from CACZOQ010000004.1 coordinate 9,594, forward strand.
CCGTCTCCTCAGAAGAGGATTGATCATCACTAGGGCTCTTTTCAGTACCAGATTTCTGATTACTAGCGGACTCTTCATCAGCAGGCACACCATTATCTTCTGCCATAACTGTCTTTTGATCAGATTCCGGTTCTTTTACTTTTTTATAATTACCTTTGTTTTCAATTTCAGAAACATCTTTTAATAAATGATCACATACATCTTTCTTTTTTAATTCTTTATAATTTTTATCCACTAAGAAACCAATTGCTTCTTTATTTTCCTCAGATACTGTGGAAATACCAATAACACAAGAAACAATAGTTCCATCCTTATGAATAAAATCAATAACATCTCCAACATTACCTATAGAAGAATCGCAAGCAATCACAAAACGATTTCCAATCATCGCATAACCATCTTTATAAGTAACAGATTTCATAAGTTTTTTAGAATCATCACTTAATTTATCCGATTTTGGTGATGCATAATAAACATCCGATAATTTTGCTTTTACTTTACCTTTTTTATTTTTCTTTTCCTTGTCATCTTCATCTTCCTTTTCTTTCTCTTTTATACCAGGAGAAGGAGTAATATAGGAACTTCCACCACCACTATAGCCACCAGAGTAACCACCTGAATAACAACCGCCAGTATAGCCACCACCAGTAGGAGCACCTAAATTACTACTATCAGGGGTACCAGTTTCATTGCTAGTTGGAGTGCTGCTAGCTTCTTTTCCTGTTGCAACGTCAACTTTCAACTGATTCTGAAGATCCGTATGAGAAGATACAACTTTTTCCATAATACTTGCCGTATTATGAACTTTAGTAGAACAAGCATCAATATTTTGAGCAATAATATTTTTAGCCGTTGCAAAATCAAAACCATCTTCACAAGCAGTATCATATCCATTAACCGAACTACTTAAAGAAGTAATTTGCGAAACTATCGAATCAATAGATGATGCTGAAGAAGATACAGCATCGCATTCTAACATAAATACTGCCATACATACCTCCTAAGCATTTTTACCTACATAACGTAAATATCCATCCCATCCACCATTGTGGAAATTTTCATAATCATTAACGTTAATTTCTTGCCCTCCAGGATCCCCATCGTTAGACCCACCACTCCAATTATCATGAGCACCAACCTTTTTACCATCACCAACATACATTTCAACATGATGAGCTAAATTAACTAAAATATCTCCCGGTTCTAGTTCATCAACATTAGGAGTTCCTTCATGCCATTCAAATCCAAAAGGCAAATAATTATTAACCATAGAAGCATTATTCGTATAATATTTTACATCTCCTAAAGGAACCCCAGCATTTTCATATGCTTGATTGATAAGGGAAGAACAATCAAACCCATGGTTTCCTAATTGAGGATATCCTCCACTCTCATATCCATAAGAGTCATCCGCTGCAATCTTAAGTGCCCATTCAACAGCTTTTTGAGCAACTTCATTACTAGAAGTTTTAAGAACTGCTCCATTACGAACATCACCACTTAATGAAATAGCGGACAAAGTAGCTGCCGAAGCAGAAGCTAAATTAGACTCAATTTGAGATTTCAAATCAGTTAATTGTTTATCATATAAAGAAATATCAGAATTATATTTTTGAATATTAGCAGAATCATTATTAGAAACAGCTTGATTGTACAAAGATCTTGCCTGTGACAAAGAAGTCTTTACATTTTTATAATCCTCATATAAATCACAAGCAGCAGCAAAAGAATCCATTTCTCCTTGAATTGTACTTAAGTATTCTGATAAAAATTCTTCACTCTTAGATAATAAATTATCATGAGATGATCCTGTCCAAGAAGATGATAACCCATTAATCTCATTCGAATAACGATCCAAAGCTTCTTTCAAAGAATTAAAATCACTTTGAACAGCGCTACCAGCTACCATAGGCATCATCCTTTCTACATCTACTAATCTATTATAAGTTTACCATTATTTACAGAATAAAACACTTATTTTTCATATTAATTCGGTATTTTACATAAGTTTACCGCTTTAATAAAATCTTTTTGACAGTCCTGAAAATATCTTTTCCAAACACTTTACTTGTCAAGTGAGTAAAATAACCATAAATAAAATAGAAAATCATTCCCATTAAAACATATACTAATAAAATAAACAAATTAACAATTCTAATATCAGAAGAAATAGGAATAAATAATTTCAATAAAAGTAAACCAACAACCATCAACAAAGAACCACAAATTATATCAAAAAAGTTTTTTAAAAAGTCCTCAAAATGAATCTTATAATGAGAATGTAGAGTAATAAAACAAAGAACAATTGCTACTAAGTATCCCAAAATACTAGCCGTAATAGCACCATAATAAGGAGGTAAATTCATCTTACAAAAAGCAATAATAAAATTAGTATTAAATAATATTTTTATAATAACACCAACCAATAAACTAATAATAACCATACGATAATTTTTCAAAGTTTGTAAAATAGTTACTAATAATGTAAATAAACCAATTGTAAATCCTAAAAAAATAAAATAACTTAACACACTTGGTCCAAATATACTATTACCATAAAATAAAATCCAAATTGGTTTTGCTAAAAAGCTAATTCCTAATGTCATAGGAACTGTTAGATATAATAATATACATAAAGATTGATTAACTTTTTTATTAATATCATTCTTATCTTTTTTCACAACACTTTCTGTAAGATTAGGTAAAAGACTAACAATAACACCAGTAGAAATAGATAGAACAATCATATTAAATTTAGCTGCCCAGGTCGAAATCATAGCATATACATTTTCAGCATCTTTAGCAGAAAATGAAGCATAAGATACAAGATTTTTTACCAAAGTAACCATGTCAACATAGTTATAAATCGACTTAAAAACATCAATTAAAATAAAAGGAATCGCATAAAAAACAATCTTATGAAAAATAACTTTATCCGTTACGATTGGTTCATTAATTGGTCGAATTCTTTCCTGAAATTTAGCCTTATTTTTAATCTTCTTCTCAACTAAATAAAGATAGGAAACCAAAGCCCCGATAGTTGCTCCCAAAAGTGCAATTCCAACCGAAGTAGCTAAATTTAAATGGAATATTTTAATAGCCGAAAAACTACCAAAAATAATAATGGAAACACGTACAGCTTGCTCTAATACTTGAGAAATAGAAGGAGGACTCATGAAACGATGCCCTTCAAAGTATCCGCGATATACACTTAATAAAGGAACAATTAAGATAGCTGTACTAATAATTCGAATAACATAAGTAACATCTTTTAAAGAATTACCTCCAACCACGTCACCCAAAATAGCCTTAGCTAAAAGCGGCGCAAAAAAGAATAGAATTAGAAAACAAGAAATTCCCAAAATAAGAGCAATCTTTTTTCCCATAGCAAAAACTCTTTTTTTAGTATTATAATAACCTAACGTTTGGTATTCTGAAACAACTTTACAAATAGCCAAAGGAATTCCAGCTGTTGCTAAAGACATAAACAAAGTATAAATTGTATAGGCATAACCATAAAGGGCTCCACCCTTTTCACCTACAACAGCGTGAAAAGGAATAACATATAATATTCCTAATATTTTTGTAAGAATAATTGCAAAAGTAGCTATAAAAGCTCCCTTTACAAAAGTTGTCTTTTTCATAGTAATATCTTTTTTCATAAAAATCTCCTACAACTCTTCTATACTAAATACAGTTTAACATAATTCCATTTTTTTTTAAAGATTCATACCAAAAAGAAAAAAGCTTAAAAAGCTTTTTTACCATGGATTATTACTATCCTCATCTGTTGGATCCCAACCTCGATTAGGACTATTTCCATCAATTTTAGTAAAACCAGGTTTAGAAATTTCAGATGGTAAATCTCCATCATATATCTTAACAGTAGTTCCAGCAGGACAATGATTAAATATCCATCTAGCATCTCGAACCGTTAAACGTACACATCCCATAGAAGCTTGTGTTCCCAGTTTATTATATTCTTCCCATTCTAAATCACCTTTGTTTTTACTAAAATATGGTACCGAATGAAATAATATATCACTAACAATTCTAGTCGTATATTGTCCCCAAACACCACCATATAATAATCCCCAAGTAGTTCCTTTTGTAGTTTGAAAAGTTCCAACAGGGGTTGCATTACCAGCCCCCGTAGAACAAATAAAAGATTTAATTACTTCTGTATATTCTCCATTTTCATCCAAGCCATAAACAACAACGACATTTTGGTTTCGTATTACATGAATAATATAAGGTTTCTGATTTACTTTCGCAATAACTTTAATAGAAATAGTTTTCTCACTCATATTACCATTCTTATCTTTAGCAGTAACTTTAATAGGATAGGTCCCCACACTACTTTTATTATAAGAACCATCTAATACACAATCAACTTCACCATCAACTAAATCCTCACAATGAACTTTTTGAGAAAGATTCACTTCATTATTAACATAGATTGTAATATCATTTGCAGTAATAATAGGCCCATCTTTATCATCCACTAATTGAAAAGAAATATTCTTTTTAGAATTAGATATTTCAATCATACAGAATTCATCATAAATACTACGTTTTTGAAATTCAACTTTATGATCAGATAAACGCCAGGTATCAAAATGATTTTTTAAAAACTCTAAAACCATAATATCTTTGTCAATAAGATTCATATGATTAGTAATAGTATTTAAATATTTCTTTAATAATGAATAATTAACCTTCTTTAAAAGAGAATCATATTCTTTTTTATGTTTGAAATCAATAAATTGATTCTGAGTTTTCTTTTTTAATAATACTTCTAAAGATTCTTTTTCCTTACTTAATTGTCTATTCTCTTCCTGCAACGTCTCTATACTTTTTTGAATTTTAGAAACATCATCTAACTCTTCTTCAGAAAACACAATATTAGACGTATTTTTTTCAATAATTGTATTAGAAACATTATAAGTAGAAATAATTTCTTTTAAATATTGGTTTAATCCTTTTTCCAATTTTTTTAAATGGGTTTCTTTTTGTTTTATTGTCTTTTCCACATCAATATATTTACAATCAGAAGATAGAAAACGATTTACAAGAATTACTTTATTATCTAACTTTTGATATTCTATTTTATTTCGTATGAGAGGAAATAAAAACAAAATTACAGCAACCAAAAAAACGCCTAATAATAAGAAAAATATTTTCTTTTTCATTCTATCATCTACTTTCATAAAAGAGAAAAAAAGATAATTCTAAGATTTAGGATTATCATTTTTTTTCAGATAACTATTACCATGAACTTGTAATTCATTATTTCTTTTTCGAACACGATCATTAATATCTAACTCAATAATTGAATCACAGATTTTATAACGATAAAATGCTTTGATTGCGCTATAATCGCCTTCCCCTATCGCTAAATTCATGGCAGTGTGATATTCTGTTCTTTCCATGGCTTTAACATAGATAGGTGGTAAACCCGCATCTTCAAGTAGCTTATTAATAAAAGCTCTCACTGTTCGACCATTCCCATCTGGAAATGGATGAATCCAAATGAGTTGACATTTTAATTCTACACATCTATCTAAATATTTTAATAAAGCATCTACATCTCCCAATAGTCGAATCTCTTTAGCCACTTTATGTAATTGGTCAACATCATGACGAAGCGCAAACATTTCCCTCTCAACCATATAAGATTCACATAGATTTAAACCAGTTCCCGGTAAGAAACGTTGATCTGTTCGGTAATACCCTGCACACTCTGGATGAGGAGCATGAGAATATAATTTTTTATGTAATTCTTTTAAAGAATAAATTGAAAAATATTCTTCAAACTCTTCTGAATGAAGATACTCATACATATCTAATAAACCTTCTATTTCCACTTTACCATGAATATCCTCATCATTAACTCCTTCAAGTTGACTTTCATTTTTCACATATTTAGAAACAAAAGATTTTTTAAACTTATCAAAGTCTTCATTAGTCGGTTTTAAACTATAATAAAAACGAATTAAATCAGTTGGAATATGACCATCTTTTTCATATAATTTTCCCTTTTGTTTACGATACTTATAACCCAAAAAAGATTCTAATAATATATCCGGAATATTTACTCCGCTTTCAAGCAAATCAACATAAGCCTTTCTAATACGAGCTGTTCTCTCTTGAATAGAATCTGGATCGTCCTGAACTTCAATACTATATCGGCAACCATTACTGCTTATATAATCCATCAATACTACCCCCTTTAAATTGCCTAAATTATAACACAAAATTAAAAAAAAGTCAAAAAAAAGAGACTTAATAGTCTCTTATTTCACAACAATATTAACAATTTTGCCTTTAATAACAATGACTTTTACAACTTCTTTTCCTTCCAAATGCTTCATAACATTTTCACATTCCATAGCTTTTTCTTGAATCATTTGATCATCATCATCTAATGATATTTCAATCGTACCACGTACTTTTCCATTTACTTGAACAGCAATTTCTTTGGTAGTCTCAATTGTTTTTTCCTCATCATATTCAGGCCATGTACCCTCACAAATTGGAGAATAACCAATCATTTCATTTAATTCCTCTGTAATATGTGGTGCCATTGGATTTAATAAAACTAATAATAAATGATAATCATCTTTAGTAATAGAATCCAAATCATCATAAGCATTCGCTAAAATCATCAAACTAGAAATAGCTGTATTATACCCCATATGAGTAATATCATATTCTATTTTTTTAATCGTTTTATTTTGTAATGATTCTAAAGAAGTAGTATAACCACTTAAATCATTAATTTTATCTTTTAAACGAATCACTTTATCCAAGAATCTTCGACAGCCACGTAATGAGTCAGTACTCCATGGAGCATCCATTTGATAATCACCCATAAACATTTCATATACTCTTAACGTATCAGCACCAAATTCTTTAATAATATCATCTGGATTAATAACATTTCCTTTTGATTTACTCATTTTCTGATTATCTGATCCTAAAACCATTCCATGAGAAACACGAGTCCAAATCATTTCTTTATGAGGAACAAGACCAATATTATATAAAAATTGAACCCAGAAACGTGCATACAACAAATGTCTAGCCGTATGTTCCATTCCACCATTATACCAATCAACACGGTTCCAATAATTCATTTTATCCATACTAGCAAATTGTTGATCGTTATGTGGATCCATAAAGCGAAGAAAATACCATGAAGATCCAGCCCAATTAGGCATTGTATCCGTTTCTCTCTTAGCATCCCCTCCACATTTAGGACATTTGCATTTTACCCAATCTGCAATGTTAGCAAGTGGACTTTCACCATCTTCTGTTGGCTCATATTCAGCAACATCTGGAAGTAATAAAGGTAAATCTTCCTCATTCATAGGAACCCAACCACATTTTGGACAATGAATCATAGGAATTGGTTCCCCCCAGAATCTTTGTCGAGAGAAAATCCAATCCCTCATCTTATAATTATGAACACGACGACCAATTCCCATCTTTTCAAGCTTCTCAGTAATTTTTTCTTTAGCTTCCTTAACACTCATTCCACTAAACTCTTCACTATTAACAAGCTTAGCATCTTCATCCTCAAGATACTCTTGTTTTTCAACTGCTTTTTTAGAAATATCACCAGTGGTAATAACACGAATAATCTCTAAATGATGTTCCTCAGCATATTCAAAATCTCTTTGATCATGAGCAGGTACGGCCATAACAGCTCCAGTACCATAATCACCCAAAACAAAGTCGCCTAAATAAACAGGTACTTCCTTTCCACTGATTGGATGAATTGCTTTGATTCCCTTTACTTCAACTCCAGTTTTACCTTTATTCAATTCAGTACGATCCATACTAGATTTCATAGAAGTCTCTTTAATATATTGCTCTACTTCTTCTTTATTTTCAACTCTTGGCATTAATTCCTTAATTAATTTACCATCTGGAGCAATTACAAAGAAAGTAATTCCATAAAGCGTTTCAATACAAGTTGTAAAGATTTGGAAAGTCCCTCCTCCAACAATTTTAATATCAACTTCTACTCCTTCACTTTTTCCAATCCAATTAATTTGACCTAATTTAACACGGTCAGCAAAGTTGGTATCATCTAATCCTTTTAATAAATCTTCAGAATAATCACTCATGCGAAGCATCCATTGACTCTTTTCTTTTTGTTCAACAGGACTACCACATCTCTCACACACACCACCAGCAGCATCTTCATTTGATAAAACACTTTTACAAACAGGACACCAATTAACAGGAATGGTATCTTTATATGCCATCCCATGCTTATAAAACTGTAAAAATTGCCACTGTGTCCAACGATAATATTCAGGGTCTGTAGTAGAAAACTCTCTTGCCCAGTCAAATGAAAATCCTAAAGATTTCATTTGCTTCTTAAATGTCTTTATATTCTTTGCAACAGCCTCTTTTGGATGAATATGATTCTTAATAGCATATTGCTCCGCAGGGGCTCCAAAAGCATCCCATCCCATTGGGTATAATACATTGTATCCTTGCATTCTCATCATTCGTGCCATAGCATCTTGTGCCGTATAACTACGAACATGTCCTACATGTAATCCAGCACCACTTGGATATGGAAACTCTACTAATATATAATATGGTTTGCCCCCGTCTTTTTCATTCACTTTAAAAGACTTATGCTTATCCCAATATGTTTGCCATTTTTTTTCTATTTCAATATGATTCATTTTTTAATCATTCCTTTCTTCTTATAAAACAAATATACTAAATGATAACTAAGCAAGATAATCACTAAAGTAGCTATAAAACCTACAATTACTTCTAATATAAAATTCTTTAACAATAAAATGATACTTACCACTAACGATATATCAAATGAAGACACCAACGCTACAATTTGTAAGAGTTGATTATAATGAACTTTTTTTAAGTCCAAATGATACTTACGTACTAAATATGATATTTCTATAGGATCTTTTTTTCCTTTCTTTCCATGATTTTTTTTCGCTCTGCGAACAATAAAAAACTGATAAATCAAGAAAACAAAAACAAAACTTAACAAAAACAATAATAGTTCTTCCATAAAAACCTCCAAAAAAAAGCAATCACCCTATAAGGACGATTGCTCGCGGTACCACCTTAATTTATAAGAATTCTTATACTCTCATTATTGATAACGGAATTACCCATTTGCTCAAAAGACAAGTTCATAAAAAACTATTCTCTATTTTCACCAACCATAGAGTCTCTACAGATAGTTATTTCACTACTACTTCTTTTTCATCACAAAATATAAGACTATTATAACATAAAAGGAAAAAAAACCAACAAAAAAAAACAGATTAATTCTGTTTTTTTAAGTTCTTCTTCCATTCTGTACCATAATAGTGATCATAATGAATATCAACAATTGCATTTTCAAATGAATCTAAATCATTAGAATACAAAGATCCCAAATTTTCCAAAGAAGTGCGTTCCATAGAATCAACACCAAAATATTTTTGATTTAAACGTTCCTCTAATACTTTAGCGGGAATTCGTTTATAACCATCATCTGAAAATTCACACAATACTCCACCTGGATATCTAAACAAAATGGCCTTTTCTTCTGATGTCAATCCAATATATTCACCATCTTTTCTAGAAAGTGCAATTAAACAACTTTTTAAAGCTTCATCATTACCAAAATTATTTCTTAAAAAATCAATAATAGAACTTTCATCTGCCATAGAAGTCATTTGAAAGCTAGTCAATAACTTTAATGTATCTTCTCCCCCATCTCTTGTAAGACCTAAAAGAAAATCAAAATGATCTAAAATCTTTGTACAAATCAAATCAGAATCTTCTAAAGAAACTCCTTCTATAGAATCAAGCCAAAAATCTATATTTCCCTGAAAAAAACACAAAGAACCATACTTTCTAGCTAATTGATAGATTTCTTTTCGTTCTGAATCATTTACACCTATTAGAGTATCTGATAAGAATTCCTCATCAAAATCACCATTCAACAAATGTCTTAACAAAACCTCACATAATTCAACGGAATACTCAAAACCGGATCTTTGAGAAAGAGAAAGTTCTTCCAAAAAATGTATAATTGTTGCTTGTTCCAATTTTTCCAATCTCTTCATATATACCGCAGTCATACAACAAAACCTCCTAGAATTCGCCAATATAGTCTAGTAATTTTAAGAATAAATTCATGTATTCTGCAGAAAGTCCTTTTTTCTTTAACTTACGCAAACCAATACGTTTTTTATCAATTGGTAATTCACCAAAGATAATATCAGCGATTTCTTCCTTTAAATATGTCTCAATCTTAAGATCCATCAAAATACTATCCAAATCATCATTGATCAAACGAACAGCATCAATTTCAATATCTTTTCCTTTACAGTTAATAGTTAATTGACCAATCGTTGGAACATTTTGAACTTCAACAATAAAATCATTTCCTTCAACATAATTTTCTGCATTTAGTTTTTCTGCATTAAAGTAAATTGTAACACTATCAGCTTGTTTAGTATTACGGAAAACCATCTTATAATTTCTACGTTCTGGTACAATTCCACTTTTTCCATCAATGGAACGAATAATAACTGTATAATTATTACGAAGATAGTTATAGTCGATAGATGTTTTTAAATAATATCCCTCCCGATATAAAGAAGTAATTCCATCATCTTCATAAAGCGTATAGGTATTACTTGCGCCAGGGAATATTTGAATTTCCAAATCGGTAGGAAGACCTACATTATTATAATCACTTCGATTTGAGAAAGGAACAATCGAACCAGAATGTGCAAAAACTGGATAATCATCTTCTTTAAAGAAAGAAACGTATTTCTTATTTCCAGGGAATTTTTTACCAGTAACAAAGTCATACCAAGTTCCATCTGGAACAAAGAAACGATGAATAGTACGATTCATAATTGGATCTTTTGGTTCCAAAATAGGACAAACTAATAACTGTGATCCCAAATAATACTGATTACGATATAAATCATCATCATAAACCCACATATAATTATAATAGAATGGCTGAATCAAAGGAATACCAGATTTCGTATAATTATAAGCTTCCGTATATAGATATGGAATTAAACGGTGACGAAGACGTAAATAGTCAGCAGCAATACTTTCTGTTTCCGCATCCCATACCCAAGGTTCCTTTTTATAATAACGGCCACGAGCACCATGGAAACGAAGAATTGGACCAAATGTACTTAACTGAACATATCGTACATAAAGTTCTCCATCTTCAATACCGCCATGGTTTCCACCAACATCATGACTCCACCAACTAACACCAATATTAGCTGCATTTAAATACTTAAAAGGCAATTCCTTTAAATGCTTCCAACTAATTTCACTCGAACCACCATACAAAACAGGATAACGATGAGGTGCATAAATTCCACCTCTACCTAAAATCAAAGCCCTCTTTTCATTCGTACGTCCAGAATCCAAATACATATAGTGATTTAGAGCCCATAATTTATTCACATCCATTTGACCATCAGAATCATTCCAAAAGAAATCTACTCCCAAAGCTTCCAAAGGATGAAGAAGCATCTTAAATAATACATCCATTAATTTTGGATTTAAAGGGTCAAAATCAACTACAGTAGGTGCTTGTAATTGTAAAAACTCACTAATTTGTGGAAAATACTGTTCAAACGGATATATTCCATTTGTTGGATTAATACATAAACCAACACGAATACCACGTCGATGAAATTCATTAATCAAAGCTGAAGGATTAGGAAATAACTCAGGATTAAACGTAAATCCAGTCTTTAGATTTTGATAATCCCCCCAATTACGAATATGCCAATCATGATCAAATAGCATGACAGAGATTGGTATTTTTTTTCTTTCAAAATTACGAATTAAATCTTTAGCCCCTTGTTCATCGTATTGAACATTACGACTCCACCAGTTTCCTAATGCATATCTAGGAATCAAGGAAGGTGCTCCCGTCATTTTAAAATAATCAAACAAAACCTGTTTAAAATCTTTATCATACATAAAAACATATATATCAAGATGATTCTCTAATGGATTCTCTAAAGTTCCATCTTCCATTACCACTTTTCCATAAGAATCATCAAAAGACACAAATCCATCTAAAGAATATAGTCCTTTTTGTAATATTTTAGGAACATCAACATCAACACCAACCATATTACCATACATATTGCGTGCTTCAGGATGCCCAACATACCAGTCTTTGCAACGATCTCTTTCACGCGAAAGTAGCGTAATCTTTAAATTACGCATAGGATCTACTTTTGTACCTATAAAAGGTTGTCCCTTTATATAGCTTAAAGAAAAATACTTAGTAGTGATTTCCACAATCGATGCATCTTGACGAACTGAAAAATCAGGTAACCCAATATTTCGTTTCTTAATAAGTTGCGTAGGTCGATCATTAAACTGTCCATTAGGAGAAAACTCAAGTCGAACGATTCTTTCGGAAATGATAGAAATCCGATAATTAGCCCCTTCAACAACAGCTTTCTTATCACTTTTAGCCTTTGTATAATCTACTTCAAATTGTTTTCCAAGTGGATACATACCAAACACCTTCTTATTACTCTATTAACATAATAACATAAAAGAAGAAATAATAAAAGAAAAAAAGATAGAACAAATTCTATCTTAACACTTACTTATCTAAAAACATAACCCAATATTCTTCTAAAGTCATATCATGTTCATGAATATAAGTAGCAATATCTTCTCCAACATATCGATAATGCCACGGTTCATTACGAAAACCTGTCAAATACTCATATTTAGTTGTAAATCGACGTATAAAACCATATTTATAGGCATTCTCTTGCATCCATTCATATTCTTTACTATTTCCAAATACATTAACACTACGACTTCCGATATCATAAGCAAGACCTGTCTGGTGTTCGGAATAACCAGGCTTAGCAATATATTTATCCACATAAGATTGACCATAAGCTTTTAAATAAAAATTAGATAAATCAACCTGGTCTTGATAACTACGATAAGCAGAATTAATGACAATACCATATCCTTCTTTTTCAGCAGCATCACTCATCTTTTTATAAGCATTATACGCTATCTTACTAGATTGAAGTCCATCTTCAGAAGCATATTTCGAATCGATATCTACTAAATCATATGGAGCAAACTTCTCACTCAAATGATGATGTTTATTAACTAACATATCAGGCGAAAAAGAACTAACTAATGTACTATCAACGTAATCTTCTTTGTCAAGATCTAAATTGACAAATAATACTGTAACATCCTCATCTTCACCAGTATCATCTGAATATTGAGTATAACGATCATAATAATCTAATTTTGCATAATCAATACTAAAGAATTCTTCAAGATAACGTACTTTATCTCTTTTTAAAAAATTCTCAACAGCAGCATCATTACCATGAGCAAAAATAATATTGATATCACTATTACTATAACCAATCTGAATCATTTTATTAATGTGTGAAATAAAATGTTTCTGATTAACAAAATCAATTTTTCGATATCGATCTAAATTTTCTTCAATATAATCATCACTTTCAAAAGCCGCATTCAAACTTTCATTCTTACCAACAGATAAAACATAATCTTTTTTAAAAGAAAACAATATCGTACGACTAGCTACTTTACTATATCCAAGTTTTGTCAAGTCATTGATTTGTTTACAATAAAACAAAAATACTACTAAAAAAATACCTAAAAGAATTCCAAATACTTTTAATAACATAGCAAACTTAGGTTTTAATTTAATCTTATGAACCTTTCTCAAATGATATCACCTATTTTAATAATACCACAAATCATTGCAAAAAAATAGGTTTTATGGTATAATAAGCACGTTTAAAAAGGGGGATAATTCAATGATTTACTATGTAGGAGAAGAAGAGAAAAATATACCTGTAGAAAAAGAACCTTATAGTAAAGGTAGTGAAGGTAAAATTTATAAATGTGGTAAGGAAGTATATAAGATTTATTATGAAAACGCCCTAAATGAAGGATATGGAAATAAAGAAAATTCTCATCAATACTTATTAACAGTACCTACCAAACAAATAATTCTTCCTGAAAAACTAATATATACAACCGATAGAAAATATAAAGGTTATAGTTGCCGTTTAATCCCAGGAGCAAAAAGAAAACAAACAGGTATTACTCAATTACCATCAATACTATTTATCAAAAATTTAAAAATACTAGAAACAGATTTTGATGTGCTATCAGAACATTATGTTTTAGCACAAGATGTAACACCTGTTAATTATATACTAAATCGAGTAACAAACGAAATGACTATTATAGATCCAGGAAGATATAAACATCACTGTCTATCTACACCAGATTCTTATAGATCATTAAATAATAATCAATTAGATAGTTTAATAACATTACTATTATATCTAGATTTTATAGAATATAAACCAATGAATACAAAAAGAAAAATTCAAGTTCTAAGGGATTATATAGAGAAATTAAAAAGAAAAGAGGATTGTCGTTATAGTGAATTTTTCGAAGAACAATTAAAAGACTTTGAAACTGTACATGAATATGCAAAATCACTAAAAAGATATATAAAATAACGAAAGCAATATGAAAAACAATAAAAAATATGAAGGAAAAACATATAAATTTAAAAAAAATAGTATTATAAAAACGAAAAAAAAATACAATCAAACCTATCAATATGTATTAGAAATGATATTAAAATATACAACTAGAAAAAAAGCATTTTTAAAAATAATAAAAATAGATGAAGAAAAGAATACAAATCAATTACTAATGAGAATAATGGAATCCACAGCAAAAGATTTTAAACTAGATAATAATCAAATTTACAGTTATAATAAATTTAATAGAAAAATAATTAAAGAATTCAATAAACAACGAAAACTAGAAAAAAAGAATCAAATTGAAATTAAACTAAAAATTGTAAAATTATACAAAATGATTGAACAAAAAGATTTCAAAGATTTAAGAAAAATTGCTTTTGAAAAACCAAATGATTTTTTAAAAGCCTTATATTTATATACAATATGTGAGGACTAATATGAATCAATTCCAATATTCAAATTCAAATAAAAGATATCATACTTTAGATTACTATTATAAAAATAGATTTGGAGAAAAAATCTTTAAAGTAAGTCTAAATGCAGGGTTTTCATGCCCTAACATTGATGGTACTGTAGGCAGTGGTGGATGTATATACTGTTCGAAAAGCGGTAGTGGAGAATTTGGAGGAAATAAAAAAGATTCACTAGAAAAACAATTTCAAATAATAAAAAATAAAATGCATAAGAAATGGAAAGAAGCTAAATATATTGCATATTTTCAAGCACGTACAAACACCTATGCACCAGTTGAAAAGCTTAAAGAAATATATGAAAGAGTTTTAAAAATAAAGAATGTGGTAGGGATCAATATTGCCACTCGACCAGACGCTATTACTGAAGAGTGTTTAGATTATTTAGAAGAACTAAATAAGAAAACCTATTTAACTATAGAATTAGGATTACAAACAACCAATGAAAAAACATCCATATTAATCAATCGATGCCATACCCTAAATTGTTTTGAAACCATGGTTAAAAAATTAAGAGAAAAAAAAATAGATGTAGTAGTTCATATTATAAATGGACTACCCTATGAAACAAAAGAAGACATGATAAACACTATAAAATACTTAAATAAACTAGATATTCAAGGAATTAAAATTCACATGCTCAGTATTTTAAAAAATACAACAATAGAAGAACTATTCAAAAAAGAAAAATTTAAAATTTTATCCAAAGAAGAATACATTGATATCGTCATAGAACAATTAGAAAACCTAAGACCCGAAATAGTAATCCATAGAATTACAGGAGACCCAGATCCTAATGAATTAATAGAACCATTTTGGTTAATAAAAAAATTTTGTGTATTAAATGATATAGATAAAGAAATGGTAAAAAGGGATACCTATCAAGGAGCAAAACTATGAGTCCCCTTCAACTATATATTATTGGAATGAATTTATTCTCATTCATCCTAATGGGATGGGATAAACTTAGCGCAATCAAAGGAAAATGGCGAATCAGTGAAAAAGTATTATTAAGTATTTCATTATTAGGAGGAAGTATAGGAACTCTATTTGGAATGTTAATTTTTCATCATAAAACAAAGAAACCATTATTTCAAATAATAATTCCATTATCCATACTAATAAATGGAATAATCATTTACTTCTATCAATAAGTATTACTAAGAGTAATACTTTTTTATTTCAAGCATATAAATCATTGTAAAATAGACAAATTCCATTAGAAAAAAACCATTATTTCTTGTTAAGTCGAAAAAACTAGTTTATAATGATAAGTAAGATAGGAGCTGTGCTTATGAAACATTTCAATGAAAAAGAGATTCGCATCCTAGCAATAACACTTACTGTTTGGGGCTTCATATTAGCTGGAAGCGGTCTAATTATGACCAGTCAAGTAAAGCCAGTTATTAAAACCAAATATAATCTCAGCATTGAAGAAAGAAAAATTGCAGAAACACAAGCAAAAACAAATGAAATTAAATTAAAAGATATTGAAATTGAAATTAACAATCCTATAAGTGTTGACGTAAAAGATTACTTAGAAGCTCTTGATACAATTAGTGAAACAACTCTAAAAGCCTTAAAACTAGATACTTCTTTAGTAAATATCAATCAAGCAGGAACATATCAATACACAATATCTTATAAGAAAAAGAAATATATTGGAAATGTAAAAGTAAAAGAAAAAGAATTACCAAATGTAACTTTTACATTAAAAACAATTAAATTAAAAACTGGAGAATCTTTATCCAGCAATCCTAGAACATTTATAATCGAAAACATTACAGATGAAGTATATAATAACATTACATTAGATATATCAAAAGTAGATACAACAACTCAAGGTAACTATACTTATTATATTTTATATAAAGGAATAACTTACCAAGGAAATGTTGAAGTCCGAGATCCAGGGCCTACAATTATTACACCAAGTAAAGAAGATGAAACAATTGAAAAGAAAGAAGAACCAACAACAGAAGAAACACCTAAAGCAGAATCATAAAATATCCACAAAACTGTGGATATTTTTTTATATAAAAACCACACCCTAAGGTGTGATTAGAATTCAATATACATGAAACAATTAACTTAAATTAATGATTTCTCCATCAACGACATCGATTAATTCATAATTAGGTTTTCTAGAAAGACCTGGCATAACCATAATGTCACCTAACAATACAGTAATAAAACCAGCACCACCATACAATCTAATATCTTTAACTGTAACTTCAAAATTTTCAGGAACGCCTAATTTCTTTGGATCATCAGAGAACGAATACTGTGTTTTCGCAACACAAATTGGAAGCTTATCCTTTCCATTATCGATAAAGTTTTGGATTTTAGTTAAAATTTCATCACTATAATGAACAGAAGAAGCTCCATAGATTTCTTTGCAAATACAATTAATTTTAGAAACAATATCATTCTCTAAATCATATAAGAAATGAAAATCTCCCTTTTTAGATTTTAATACTTGATTAGCTAATTCAATAGCGCCTTCTCCCCCTAATGAATAAGCATTACTAACAGCAAATGGATAATTTTTATCTTCACAATGCTTTTTTAAACAATTAATTTCTTCTTCCGTATCAGTATGGAATTGATTTAAACAAACAACAACATTCACCCCAAATTTTTTTAAATTCTCATAATGCTTATCTAAATTAGCAAATCCTTTTTTCAAAGCATCCATATTTCTTTCAAAAATAGAATCTTTAGGTACTCCACCATGATATTTTAATGCTTTAATGGTTGCAACAAGAACAACTGCATCCGGTTCTAATTCTCCAACACGACATTTGATATCTAGAAATTTCTCAGCACCCAAATCTGCACCAAATCCTGCTTCCGTTACAACATAATCGGCAAGAGACAATGCCGTTTTAGTAGCAACAATACTATTGCAACCATGAGCAATATTAGCAAAAGGGCCCCCATGAATCAACGCAGGAGTGTTTTCAAGTGTTTGAACAAGATTTGGTAAAAATGCATCTTTTAATAATGCCATTAATGATCCTTCAACCTTTAAGTCTTTAACCGTAACATACTTCCCAGAACCATTAATACCAACAACTATATTTCCAAGTCTTTCTCGTAAATCATCTAGGGAAGTAGCTAAACATAATAAAGCCATAACTTCACTAGCTGAGCTAATAGAAAATGAATCATGTCTTTTACCTAAGTCAACATCTCGTAAAGCACGATCATTAACATCTAAACAACGATGAAATGTAACTTCTTGAATATCTAAAGAATTACCAAAATAAATATGATTATCAATGGCAGCACAAATCAAATTATTAGCAGAAGTAATCGCATGAAAATCACCTGTAAAATGAAGATTAATATCTTCCATAGGTACTACTTGAGAGTATCCTCCCCCTGTAGCTCCACCTTTCATACCAAAAACCGGTCCCATAGAAGGCTCTCTTAAAACCACCATTGTTTTCTTCCCAATTTTTTGTAATGCATCAGCCAATCCAATACTTACTGTTGTTTTTCCCTCACCCATAGGAGTAGGACTAATAGCCGTAACTAAAATTAATTTACCCTTAGAATCTGTATATTGTTTTTTCACCTTAGCCTTATAATCACCATATAAAACAATATCTTTTCCTTTTAATCCTATTTTTTCTGCAACCTTCTTAATCTTTTCTTTCTTAATGCTTCTGGATATCTCAATATCAGTCATTATATCACCTCGTACATATTATATCATTTTCTATAAAAATATTTAAAACTATTTTTTTGAAAAATAAAACAAAATAAAATTATCAAATTCCCTAAGAGAAAATAAAAAATAGAAATAATTGGAAAAGTAAAAAGGATAAAACATCGATTTGTTTTAAAAATAAACATCTGCTATGATGGCTCCATTAAGAAAAAAAGGAGGGAGAATTATCAAAAAGATAAGTATTTTCTTAATAACAATAATTGGCTTATTACTTTGTATCAATGTAAAAGCTGAAACCGTCAATTTTTATGAGGCAGAATATATAGATGGAATCTATATCAATAAGTATAATGCATTTAAAAATACGATTGATTATCAAAAAGCAAGATTTTTCCGAAGAAGTGACACCAATGAATTTGCCTATTGTATTGAACCATTCAATTATTTCAGGGCTGGATATGAACATGAAATAACAAATTTTCCTAATAATGCAAATCCAGAAAGAATAGATAGAATTCGTAAACTTGCCCATTTTGGTTATGGCTATCAAAACCATACAGATGCAAAATGGTATGCAATAACACAAGTACTAATCTGGGAAACAGCAGAACCAGAAGGAGATTATTATTTCACACAAGGAATCGTAGGGGAAAGAATAAATCCCTATCAAGCTGAAATAGATGAAATAAATTATTTGATAGAAGAATACTCGAAAATGCCAAGTTTTGCCAATCAAACGTTTTATACAGTAGAAGGTCAAGATTTTATACTTACAGATACCAATAACAGTATTCAATCATTCACAACAAATGATCCAGTAAGCAGAATAAATAATCAATTAAAATGGACGAATACAAAAGCAGGAAATTATCATTATACATTTCAAAAAGAAGACACATTTTATAACAAACCATTATTATTCTATCAATCTGATAATACTCAAAACCTAGTTACAACAGGTGATATAGAAAGTATTCATTTCGAATTCAATATCAAAGTCATCCAAACAAGTCTAGAAATAACAAAAATCGATAAAGATACGAAATCCATTACACCAAGAGGAGAAGCAAAACTAGATGGAGCAATCTATGAATTATTAGATTCCAATAAAAAAGTAATACAAGAAATAACAATTGAAAATAATCAAGTAATCTTAAACAATCTAAATTTTGGAAAATACTATATAAAAGAAAAAAAACCTGGAATAGGATATACTCTAGATACAAATGAATATGAAATAACAATCACAAAAGAAAAACCAACGATTGAACTCATCTTAGAAAACAAAGTAATAGAAAAGAAAATAAGAGTAGAAAAAAAATATGGAGAAGACAATAATTTTCAAAAAGAAACAAATATTATATTCCATATTCTTAATCAAAATAATGAATTTGTTCTAGAAGCCACAACAAATGAAGAAGGATTTTTTGAAATTCAATTACCATATGGAACCTATCAATTAATTCAAATCAATACAACAGATGGTTACCAAAAAATAGATGACTATCAAATCATTGTCAGTAATACAGAAGATGAATTAATTGAATTAAAAGATCTAAAAATACCAATTCCTAATACTCATAAAGATAAACAAAAATCCACAATGCCACTATCGATTCTATATCCAATACTAATAGGAATACTATGGAAAAGAAAATTATCTATGGAGTTTTAATCTTTCTATGGATACTAACCATCCCAACAAGTATAATCAAAATCGAAAACAAACAACAACCCGTAGAAAAAAAAGAATCAGGAGAGAGAATTGGCACTATTATTATCGAAAAAATACAGCTGAACGAGCCATTATACAAAATAAACAGTTCAAAAAATAATATTGAAGAACACGTAACAATATTAAAAGAATCTACTCCACCAACTGAAGACAATAGTATTATGATTCTAGCAGCACACTCAGGTGATGACAAAATATCCTATTTTGAATATCTGGATCAAATAGAAATAGGAGATACCATTCATTTAATATATCAACAAAAAAAATATAGTTATCAAGTAAAAGAAATATGGGAAGAAATAAAAAATGGTTTTATACATATCAACAAAGAAAAGGGAAAACAACTTGTCCTAACAACATGTAGCCCCAACAAAGAAAAATGGCAACTCATAATAAATTGTACAGAAAAAGGAGTCTAATAAAGACTCCTTCTTTTATGAATAATTTTTTCTTTTTTAAATTTCTTCCCATACCAAAGGGGAAAACGATCCACTCGCTCTTATCACCATCAACTCTAACATAGTCATGACTATGACCACCACTACAAGATACACGAATCAAGACATTATCAGTCGCTTGTTCACTACCTTGTAAAGCCTCATCATCATAGCAATAACACTAATCATACTGTTCTTTTTCTTTGCTAAAAAAATCATCCAAATTGAAATGGGTAACAATTTGGATGATTTGTAAGCAATTTCTAACAGTTTAAACGAATATTGTTAACGTCGTTGAACTACAATAATCTTTAACATTAAGAATCATATTACTTATTTAATTGACTTAACGCTTCTTGTAAAATAGCATCATTCGTATAAATTGGTTTTTCATAATACTCCTCAGATTGCCCTATTACAACGTCTGGAGTAACTCCTCTTTCATTCAACCATTCTCCTTTAGATGTTAACCATTTTTGTGTCGTATAACGAATGCTACTTCCACTATTTAAATCTTGAGATTTCTGTACCGTTCCTTTTCCATAAGAAGTAGTACCAATAATGGTTGCCTTTTTATAATTTTCTTGGAAACAAGAAGCAATAATCTCTGCTGCTGAAGCACTATTTTCATTAATTAATACAGCAACAGGATATTTACGTGTAGCACTACTATCAGAATAAACCTTTTGTGTTTTACTCTTAGATTCAATTTGATATAAAATAGTCTTTCGATCAAAGAATAAACTCAATATTTGTTTTGTCTGTAACAAATGTCCACCCAAATTATCACGAACATCAATTACCAAAGAATCAATATCATTCTTTTCTAAACGTTTAAGAGCAGAATAGAATTGTTTATAGGTGTTGGAAGCAATTGAATCTAGTTTTATATATCCAACTTTCTTGCCTTCATAATCAATAACTTGATTAGAAACACTCTCTAAATCAATCGTTTTTCTCTTTAAGACAAACTCTTTTTCTTCGTCACCTCTACGAATTGTCAAATGAACATTCGTATTAATTTTACCACGAATTAATTTTGTTAAAGAGTCTCCATAAACTCCAACAACGTCTTTACCATCAACTTTTAATATAACATCATCAACTTTTAAACCAGCACGATCAGCAGGGGAATCATCATAAACACGAATAATTGTATTATATTCATTATCGTATAGTACAACAACTCCAATACCAACAATCGTTCCATCAACAGTCTCAGAAGAATTATCTGTCTCATTTTGATCCATATAAATAGAATTTGGATCTTCCAAAGAATCAACCATTCCCTTAATAGCAGCATCAGCTAATTTATCAGGATCTACTTCACCATAATAATAGTCTAAAAGATTATCATAAGTACGAATCATCTCATTAACATTCGAACTGTGACCAATTTGTGCAGAATCTCTACTATAAATAATAATATAACCAATAAGAATTCCAAATAGTATAGAGATTAATATAATAACAATAACTTCATAAATCGAAAAACGAGAATCATCATTAACTCCTTTTTTCTTTTTGGAAATTTCAGCAAAAAGATTTTCCCTCTTCTTCTTTTCTTTCGTAGGAATCTTCTTCTCTATTTTTTTAGATTTCTTTTCTTTTTCAACATTTTTCTCAATATTAGAATCATTTTTCTTTTTTACCATCTAACGCACCTCTTCCTATCTTCTAATTAATCATATCATAAAAAAATATTTTTTAGAATAAAAAAAGACAGAAAACTGCCTATTTTAAATAATTAGAGATAGCCTCTTTACCTTCTATATAATCAACTACTTTATTTTCATTAACTTGGATTAAAGTTGGCCCATGAATGGCAAAATCTTGAATAGTTTCAGGATTTTTATTGGATTCTCCATCAGTTTCAAAAGATTTATTAAAACCACTACTCATATCTACAATATATAAAGGTCCATGTTGCGCTCTAATTTGATAAGTAGAAACAAGACTATCATAAACATTAGCTATTAACTCATCACTTTTATCATAATAAATTACCAAATATTCACCCTCACCCATAGATAAACTCTTACCTAATAGGATTGTATCAGAAGAAATTGACGTCTCAGTTTCTTCGTCTTTTTTCTCTTCCTTTGGAGCATTTTTATTTGTAATAAATAATGTTAATAAATAAAAAGCTAGGAAGAAACATAGAATTCCAATAATAACAAAAAATACACTCCAAAAACTTCTTTTTACTTCCTGTACTTCTTCAACTTTCTTCAACGTTTCTTTTTTTGTTGATTTTTTCTTTTTACCTGCCATATTAACCACCCAAAACCATTATACCATAAACAAAATAAAAAAACCAACATAACAAATGTTATATTGGTTTAAAAACTATTTTTCAGAGATTCGAACTCTAATCTTCTTGGTCTTTGAAGTATAAGATAATTTCAAATCAGTACCCGTTACTTTTACTTCTACTTCATGTTCACCAACGCCATAATTCTTAAGATCAATGTAAGCAGTAATATCAGCAGCTTGAATATTATTGATGGCTTCTTCGCTACCCTTAACCACAACAGTTACCTGACGATCTTCATCCGATAATGCTTGAACTTTAAGATTATTATCAAGATTTTCAGATTGAACTGAAATATTTTGGAATTCCTTACTAGAAGAATTATCGATAATAACTTTAATGGTCATTGTCTTAGAACTTAATTCCGTAATTCCCTTAGGCTTCTTCAAAGTAACATTATATTCTTTATCTTTATCTAATCCTTTAACATCGATTTCAACTTCTAATTGCTCGATACTATCAATAGCCTCTTGAGAACCATAAACAGTAATCTTAGAAATACTTGTATCCATAGACTTAATAGATTTACCAAATGCAAGAGAACCAGTTGGAACAACACGAACAGGAATTTCCTTGCTTGGAGATGTAATAACAACATTAGCACTAACGGTCTTTGGAACAATTTCAACATCTAAAATTTTACCATCATTATCATAAGCGACTAAAGGAATATCCTTAACAGTAATTTCTCCCGCCTTTGGATTTGGAATATTCTTCACATCTAACAAAGCTTTAACAGAAGCTACTTGATCCAATTTATATTGTGCTCCCTTAACAATAACATCACTACGATCAATCTCAACATTACTAATATATAACTTACTATCCAAACTATCTTGATGTAATATATCATATGTTAAAGTTCGATTTTCACTAACTTTTTCATATATTGTAACGGTCACTTGAGATGGATCCAATTTATAATCTAAAGATTTTAATTGCTGTGTATACTTTAAAGTAACTTTATGATTTCCAGGTTTCAATCCAGTTAAATCAACACTGACACCTTTAGAAGGAGTTTGTTTAGCTAAGAAAATATGTCTTCTTTGACCAATCAAAGTAATATCTACTGTTTTTGGTAATCCTTCAACTACATATAATTCTTCATTAAACACAGCTGTAACAGGTCGATCATATAATATTTCAGCATATTGATCTATCATAACATTTGACTCTTGATCAATGACAATAAATGTTAAAAAAGCAACTATTAAACTTACAATTAATAAAGTCGATTTTTTGCCAGATACTTTATCAAAGGATTTAAGAAGGACTTTTCCCAATCCCATAATTTTTAGAATTAATTTCGTGATAGGAGTTATTAACCATTTATCAAAGAATAGTCCTATATGACGAAAAATTCTTGCTATTAATCTACCTATTTTCTTCATATATCTCTTCCTCACTCAATTCTTCTTCATAATCAACATCTTGTTTAGGTTTTAACTCATCAATTAACATCATTCGAACATCATCAAGAGTTAAATTATAAAGCATATCTCCTTTTAAAGCGATAGATACCCGCCCCGTTTCTTCTGAAACAACAATACAAATAGCATCTGTCTCTTCTGCAAGTCCCAATGCTGCTCTATGCCTTGTCCCTAAACGACGATTAATTTTGGAACTATTACTCGTTGGAAAAACCGCACCTGCACAAGTAATACGATCTCCTTGAATAATAACACCACCATCGTGTAAAGGATTCCCTTCATAGAAAATTGCTATTAATAAATCACTAGAAAGATCTGCATATAACTTTTTTGCTTTATCAATATAGTTACCCAAACTAATATCTCTTTCAATAACAATTAACGCTCCAATTCTTTCTTTTCTAAGATAATCAATCGCATTAATCATTTCATAAACCATATGTTCTCTCTCATCAACAGTAAGAACTTTATGTCTTCCTAACAATTGACTACGACCAAGTTGCTCCAAAATAGTACGTATTTCAGGTTGAAAAATAATAATTAATGCAACAGGTCCCCATTGAATAATATAATCTAACAAATATCCAACAGTAATAAAACCTAACCAATCACTAATTAACTTTAATACAATTACAAAAGCAACACCTTTAAATATTAAAGATAATTTAACATTATTTTTAATATTCTTTAAAATATAATAAAATATAAACCATACTAACGAAATATCAACGATTTTTCGCAATACAGTCAATACATCCGATACAGTAATAACCATCACGTCATCTCCTTAAACAATACAAATTCGGAAAAAAAAGGAATCAGCAAACACTAATATCACTTATTTTTTTCACCCCGTATCTATCATAATAATAACATTTTATAGAAATTTTAGCAACCTCCAGCATAAGAAAAAAAAGAAAAAAAGTTATTAATTATCTTTGAAAAAAATAATAATTACTAATAATTATGTTTTAGGAGAAAGATTAATTAAATGACGAAATATACTCGTCTATCCTATAAAGATAAAAAATATAGAATAAATGATAATAAGTCTATGAATCTAATTACTAAAAAAATAAATAAAAAAATAGACACAATAATGTATCTATTTGATTTTATCTTTTTAGAGATCTTGCTTTTTCAGCATTAATTGGTGATTTGAGAAATATTGAATAATACTTACTCAACAGAATCATAATGTAAATTTATGATTATTCCATCCTAGCTATCTAAATTACATCCATCAAAATTGAAAGTACATATAAAAAGAGTATTAATAAAAAACTCTTTTTATGATTTAACAAATAATTTTCCATGACCACCCTGTTTATAAGAATAATCACTTGGTGCGGTTTCTTGAAAATGAATTCCATAACAATCTTTTAACATATCTGTCATCTCTTTATATTTTTGAACCGCTTTTTCATTATTACCTGCTTTAATACAAGATACAACAGGTTGAAGGAAAAAACGAAATACTCCTGTTATCATAGAATAAATATCCATTCGCAAATGTTCAGCAATAGTAGGTCCTATTGCATCATATTCATATAACAAATTAGCATAGCGCTTATCTTTCTGCAATACTTCCTTACGAAACTTCCGTAACGTCTCCAATTCCTCACAATTATCACTTTTTCCTAGCCTCTCACATACAATAGTCGTAATATAGCAACCATCTTTACTAGAGTATTGACTACAAGAAGGTTCGGTTGGATAATAGTAACGCTTCCACTCTTTACAATGTCCCTTTGTATATGGAGATCTACTTGTATCATAAGGTCCACCATTAGGATCTTCAAATTTTCTACAACTTCCACACTGATCTTCATATGCCATAACTAATTCCCCCCAATAGTTGTACATATTATACCACATTTTTCTTAAAATATCAAGCATTATAGATTTTAGCAAACATTTCTTCTAATCGTTTTTGTTTAACATAAGCATTTGATCTGCTATTATTAACTACAGGATTTTCACGAACCTTTTCTGAAATATAAAAATCGATAGATTTCGTTTCTCTTCTAGCAGATTTTAAACGTAATTTTAAACGATCCCCTAAATAATAAGATTCCATATCATCAATAGAAACTAATGTAAAGGTATCCTGATTAAAAACAAATTCTCCTTTAAGAAATCTTGTACGAACATGACCTTTAATGTAATTATCAAGCATTACCGTTAATCCAAAAGAATCAACATCAATAACAGTTCCCTCAAATTCTTCAGCTTTATGGTGATTCATAACACTAGCTGCATCCATCTGGTCAACACTTCTTTCCACAGCATCAGCAACTCTTTCCATTGTAGATGCTTGCTCTGCAAAAATTGGAGCTTGTTCAGACCACATCTGAATAGCTTTTATACGATCTTCCCTATCTTTTGCAGTAGACTTATAATCAATTGGTGTTATTTTAGATCCTTCTTCTGTGAAAATTGGAATGATTTGAGACCAAGTTTGAAGATCTTGCAAATACTGATCATTTCCATTAACAAAATAACAATCATCAGCAATTCGACTGTTTGTATCATCAGATAAACGTCTTTCAGGTGAAGTTGTATGACCATATATTTTTTTACCAGTACCATAATGACCCCTATTTAAAGTACTATAATAAGCAGGAGACATGCAATCACGTAATTGTTCATTTAAAACTGTCTTTAAAGGACCTGACTGATTAATATGTTCTGTTAATAATTGTAATTTTTTATGATCCAGGCAAATTTCTTCTGCTGAATATTGAAATGGCATATCTATAATATCCAAATATTTTAACAAATTATTTAAACGCTTTTCATTAGGGCTACCATGAACACGATAAATAACAGGGCATCCGCTCTCTTTCATAATCTCAATTGTATGAGTATTTGCCTCTAGCATTAATTCTTCAATAATACCCTCCGCAATATCATGAATACGGAAATCAACATCAACAGCTTCTCCATTCTCATAGATAAATCTCGGTTCAGGTATATCAAATTGAATGGCTCCATCCTGAACCCTTTTATCATGTAATCGTTCTGCAAAATCTTTCATCATCTCTAACGTAGTAGTAAATGGCAAATAATCATCATCTGCAATTCCTTCATGAAAATAATCATTTACTTTTTCATAAGACATCGCAAGGCGCGAGTTAATTACGCCTTTTACATAAGCACGCCTAACAACATTTCCCTCTGGATCGTATTCTACTAAAGTGGTTTTTGTTAACCTTTCAACATCATGTTCTAGAGAACATATCCCACAACTTAACTTTCGAGGATATTGTGGTTCAACACACCCACCAAAATAGTAGCTATTTCCCTTACGGAAAGCATCTAAATGAATAGGTGAACCTGTCGGAACAAAATAAGGAGAATCAACAATATGAGCAGCATATAACATGTTTCCATTAGGAAGTTTAAAATAAGAAATACAATCATCTTTGTCTTTAACATCTGACCCATCAATCGAAATAACAGGCCAATTTGTAAAATCAAAACGTCCAATTTTATCTTTTAGGGAAATAGATGTAGGAAGAGCAGCTTCCTGTTCTAAACTATCTTCACTAAAACCATCTGGCATTCCTTTCCTAAAAGCCTCTAATAAAATATCTGCTCGAGGATCATATTTATGATGAAACCTTCTTAAAACCGTTCCAATATAAAAATTTTTACTTCTCTCTTCCCCAAGAGAAACAGAGACAATCTCACCTGGTATATAATTTTCTCCTTCTAAAGCAATTGTAATAATTCTTTGCTTTTTATCAAGTGGCTGTACATAAAATTGACTTCCATTTCGAATAATTTCACCAACAATATTAACAACATTCCGTTCTAAAACCCGAACCACAGATGGTTTCTGTCCTCTGCCACCAATATCAATCAATACAATATCTCCATCGAGTGCATAATTGCATTTATCCTTTGTAATAGGATATTTATGTTCTTTTACAATATGTTCTCCATCTTTTGTTATAAAAGCACTTATTGTTGTAACAAAACCATCCCCACCACGATTAGCAAAAAATCTTCCTTTACGAAAAGATGTTTTCGTTAATAAAGTATAATAATTATTAGGAGTTTTATAATAATCGCACTTTTCTACTCCAGATGTAAGAATAGTCTTAATCTCTTCCTTATCTTGAAAAGATAATTGCTGTTTGATGTGATTCTTCTGAAACAACACTTCAATTCTCTTGCAAATTTTATCAAAATTAACTGGTTTTTTTTCTTTTTTTAATACATAATCAATATAATCTTTCAACTGAATTCCCCCTAACTGTATAACTAACTTATCATAAAAGTAAATAAAAAAAAAGCATTTAGCCAGATAAAACAAAAAAAGTTATAATTTTCATTATAACTTTAATTAATTCTTCTAACAGCAATGACATGTGATCCACTACCTCTTGTCCAAGCGGCAACATCACTTGCAATAACACCTTGTCTAGGATTAGTAGCATGAACCATCTGACCATTTCCTACATATAAAGCTGAATGAGTTGGAACCCCATCTACATATCCCCAACTTAATATATCTCCAGGTTGAGCATCTTGATAGCTAACAGGAACTCCTTCACGATACTGAGTAGATGAACTTCTACTAATAGAAATACCAATTCTAGAATAAACATATTGAACAAATCCACTACAATCAAATCCATAAGGACCATTAGATCCAGAAATATATGGTGATCCTATTAAAGAATAAGCTATAGATACTAAATCATTCCCATTAACATTAGGAGCTGCATTTACATAATATTGAGGTTGGTAAGCTGGAGTCTCAGGTACTACAACAACAGGAGCAACAACTTCTAATATATATGTCATAGAAGATGTATTTCCTGCTTTATCTTTAGCAGTTACTTTAATCTCATGTTCTCCAACATTTGATATTTCTTCACGATTGCTATCAATATGATAATAATTGGTACTATTCTCATGAACATCTTCTAAATAAGAAATGTCCCCATCAACATCATCTCGAATAAAATCAATATTATTGGATAAATCATAATCATCCCCTTTTGTAATTGTTACCTTCTCTTCTTTTAAAGATATAATTGGTGCAACAGTATCCACAACAGATATTACAACAGGAACGGTTTTTATAACATTATCTTTCTTAATCTCAACGATTGCTTCCTGACTTCCAACAACATTTGTATTAATATCTCTCTTTACAGAGACAATTTTACCATCTACTTTTTGAATCAATTTACTAAGATTATAATTAGCACTACCATATTCAACAGCAACATTTTCTTTCATAACAACCTTCATATTATTATAAGTATAGTAATTATGATAAACACAACAACTAAACATAATAATAAAAGATACTAATACCAAGGATAATAATTTTATCTCCGAGGGTACATTTGATTTTTTCATTCAGAATCCTCCTTGAACAAACTATATACTATCATAAATAAAAAGAAAAGTCAAAAAAAGGAGGCAAAGCACTCCTAGATTCAACGTTTTTCTGCATTATCATAAAACTCTAAAAAACTAGTATAATCGCCATTTCTTTTACTGCCTAAAACACAATCTAAATTGACATTATCCAATGCCTTATAAATATTATAATCCACATTAGGATTTGTTTTTTTCATTTTTTCTATAAAGTTCTTAACCTCTTTTCGCTTACTAAGTTCTTCATGCTCAACAATGTTTTCTGTAAAACGACAAGCACAGTTTAAAAAAGTTAAAAAATTACTTTTAGCCCATGCCTTAACATGCTCTTCTTTTACATAATACAATGGACGAATCAATTCTAATCCCTCAAAATTTTCACTATGCAGTTTCGGCATCATAGTTTTAATTTCTGCCCCATAAAACATAGATAAAAGCGTGGTCTCTATCACATCATCAAAATGATGTCCCAAAGCAATTTTATTACAACCCAATTCTTGGGCTTTTTTATAAAGACACCCTCTACGCATTCTAGCACATAAATAACATGGACTTTTTTCAACATTTTCAACAATTTCAAAAATATCACTATCAAACATCTCTAAAGGAATATTTAAAGTTTTTGCATTCTCCAAGATTAATTCTTTATTATCTTTACGATATCCAGGATTCATACAAACATAATGAATTTCAAAAGGAAATTTACCATGTTTTTGAATTTCTTCCATACATTTAGCCAATAGAAAAGAATCTTTTCCACCACTAATACAAACCATAATTCGATCATTTTCCTCTATTAATTGATAATCCATTACAGCCTTCACAAATTTTCCCCAAATATCTTTGCGATATTTTTTTATAATACTTCTCTCTATTTCTTGATAACGTTCCATCTTATTATTCTCCTAAAATAGAAAACCCCAAACTCTCTATTAAATTTTGAACTTCGTCTAAACTCAAATTATCTTTATACGTTATAATAGCTTTTTTGTCTTCTAAAATCACTTTTACAGATTTAACATTCGCAATTTTTTTTAATTCTGTAGCAACTCTTTTAGCACAATTATTACAATGCATTCCATCTATTCTAATAGTCATCTTTTTTCCAAACATAAAAAATCCTTCTTTCACTTCTATTATATCATTCAATTACAATTTCAAGATTTTATTTAATACTTTATGATCATAGAGTACTTCTTCATGATTATCGAAATCAACATCTGTACTTCTATCTCTACAAAAACAAAAATCATAAGACAAATTATGACAAAACCATTCTAATTTCATAGACGGAATACTTCGTTCCCAATCAGAAGGATATTCATTTTCGTATTCACAAAGAACAGATAATATTTCATCCATTTCTCGAGAACTTCGAACATCACAAGATTGATAGACTTTCATACAAGGATTATCATCTTTCGAACGTTGATCTTCTACTATAATATCACCATCATGTACACAATCTAATTGTTCTAAAAAATCACTATCACCAATAAAAATTAAGCCCTCGCTATAAGAGGCATAAGCCCCACCTTTTTCATGAATAATCTCATATTTAGATTCTGAATGGGGTTGTTGATAATAAGAACATACTAATAGAACTGCACCTAAAAAAATAGCTTTTGATTTCCAATTAGACTTTTTCATATAAGCCCCCTTCTAGAAAAATATTGATTTCAATCATATATAACTATCATATCATATCACTACAAACATCAAAAACTATAATAAAAAACTTATAGATATTTATCCATAAGTCTTAATGCTTATATCAAAAGATTAACGTAATATAAAATAGAAAAACAGCCCAGCCAATAAAGTACCAATCAACAATAAAATACCCGTTTGAACACTAAAATAACCATGACTAGGATTTTCATTTGCATTTTTTTTCTGATAAGCAACTCCTTTTTCATTTGAATGATTATCTACATTTTTTTGAATACTCATAGATGCCAATTGATCTTGTGCCTTTCTCTTTTTTTCGGGATCCTTCTGATAATTCTCTTCCGTCATTAACTTCATAGCCCGAACAACATCTTGTCCATTTTGACAATCATATTCACCTAATCTAGAAACAAAAGAGGAAGCATCTTTTTTTAATTGATTTTTTTTCTCAACAACAGTTCTAGTCTGACCGACCGAATCACGAATTCTGGTTAACAAGAATTTTTTTTCTTGGAAAGATAGTTTTGAATCATTATCAATCTGATCCAATTGTTCTTGTATATGCTCATCAGCTACCTTTTTTGCATCTTCCATTACACCAAATTTTTCCTGTAAAACTTCACTGATCTCTTCTACTGAAGAATCACCTAACGAAGACACAACAATACCAGTATAAAGAGAAATTAATTCTGCTTCATCACAAAAACTATTCTTTTTTGTGTTGCGATACATTTCTTGTAATTTTCTATTTTTCTTTCTCTCTGCCACAACATCATAAGAATCAGAAACAATATGAAGAGGATACAAAGAAGAAGTCATAGTACGCCAAGCAGAATAACTATCAAATGAAGCAGGATGATGAGCATCCACTCCAAACATCACAGGACATCCTACCTCAGAAGCTATAGATAAAAACATAGAAGAAGGATAAGGGATGTCTCCTTTTTTTGCCTCTTCACCTAATAAAGCCCCAAAATTAACTTCTACTGGAATTCCTAACTCTTTGGATTTTTCACAAATCATTCGTAACCCTTTTTCAGCATTTTGTAAATATTCCTCCCTATTTTCATCAGAAACCATTTTAAGATATTTAAAGAAAAGATCCGGATGTGCAACAATATCAAATATCCCAGTATCCATTCCTTGACACACCATTTCTGCATATTGAATAGGGTAACTAGGATCTTTAAAAGAAACATGACTAAAACCAGAATTCACAAAGTGCTGACCCAAAATCATATAATCAACTTGGTCTCTAAGTTGAACTAAATAATCCAATTGTGTAGGAACAAACTCAGCTTCAAATCCACAACTAATTTGCATATCAGAATATTGTTTTTGAAGTTTACGAATATGATCTAAATAAATACTAGCTTCATCATTTCTCATACGTGAAGTTAACACAGGTAATTCAAAGGGAGATGATGGCACATGATCAGAAAAACCTAATTTTGTAAAACCATTATTATGAGCACTTTCAATATATTGATCATCCGTAAAAGTAGATGCATGTCCGCAAAGATTCGTATGAGTATGGTAATTAAAATAGGTCTTAGCATCAGCACCCTTAGAAGTCATATCATCTCTATAATAACCACCATAGAAAGTAGTAATAGGTTCTTTCTGATTCTCAATTCTTATTTTATTTTCTAAACTAACTCTAAAGTTTTGACAATCTGTTTTACTCCAAATAGTGAATCCACGAATATTACACTCATCCCTTAATGATTCAACAACATCATATACTTCAGCCATCTTTTTCTGACGTTTCTCCTGGATTTGTTCAGAAGATAATTTAGAATCCATATCTGTCATTGCTAAATCAAATTCTGTAATTTCAATTGGTAACTCAAAACTACTTAAGCTTTGAAACATCCGCTCCATCTGCTCACGAGTACAAGAATAATCAATATGCATTTGTGTACCAATGCTATCAATTAAGCGAATATCATGTTCCTTTTCATAAGCATGAATTTTATCAATAATTTGTTTATTAGCCTTTACTTTTTGAAAATCAATCAAATGATCATCATTATACATAAAATCAACATGAGGAAGATTTTTTCTTGCTTGAGCAATAACGTCACATAAATCTTCAACTGACAAGTGCTTTAACCAACCACTCTTTATATTATCAGAAGGGTCTTCACCTTGCTCAATATCACCCCTATATTGATAAGGAACATCTCCTTTCATAGGGAAACGATTCAATAATTCATTAAACACATCAACACTACGTACTGTAGCTGGATATTTTGCTAAAACTTTAGTGGTTTCATCAACATAACGTAATAATTCTTTTTTTACGATATCATGATTCTTCGGTGTTTTATCTAATTGATACAAAACTTCCGGACAATCCATATAAAACAGCAATGTATTAATTCGAACAGTCTTGCCTAACCCTTCTGCAAACTTTAAACATTTTTCCAAATGTCTAAAATCACATTCACCATTTGCTAAAACAATCTTTCCTTGTTTTCCTTCTTCATCAAGGGTAATAGAATTATATTTATGTAAAATCATATCATATAATCTACGATACATGTCGATAGTAGAACTTTTAATACCTGATTTTTCAACAGGAGAGCAATCACGTAAAACATGACATATTCTAGAAATTTGTTCTGGAGAAAAATAGTCCTGTAAATGGGAAAACGTCGGAGAAGGAGAGTTTAATAAATTCAATAATTGTTTTTTCTCTTCTATTGTAAGATCATCAGAAGATAACAAATAATCAATCTTTTTTCTTAATTCTAAAGAAGGTTCTTGAAAATAATCATTTTTGCCTATTTTTTGATCTAAATATAAATCAAATACCGAAGATACATACTTTTCAAAAGTTATTCCCCCAGGTAATGAATCCGGTATTTCTAAAGGACATCCAGTAATAGATTGAAAAACATCTCTTAGTTCATCTAAAGACTTAGAATTTGCTATAAAAAGTAAATCAATATCCTGTTCATTTAAAGTAATTCCTTGATAATTAAGAGGAATTTCTTCTATTCTTTTCTTTTTTTCTTCAAATAAACATTCAAAAAAATCATCTATATCAGGACGTAAGTCCTCCTCATCAGAAGTAGGAGAAAAATAAGAAGCTAAATATGCAGCTAATTGTTCAAAAGTAACGTTAATTCCTTTATCTTGAAAACGCATAACCCAACCTATAATATAATCTTGATATTCTAGTATTTTTTCCTTTGACATATAACCCCTCCAGTATCTATATTCATTATAACAAATTATCTAACATTTTATAAAAATATTTTTTATTAATTAATTTTAGCATAATAAAAAAAGATGATAAATCATCTTTTTTTCATAATTTATTAATATATTGTTTTGTATCCCCTTGAATCAGTAAGAGCGAAAACAACATCTTCTATACTAATACCAATAATCTAAAAAAGCATTATTCCCTATCCCTAATGCTTTTTAATAACTTTGGTTCTCTCAAATGAAACCTTTACTAAAACGAACCCAGTCCTACATAGACATTGTTCGTATAATTCTCATATGGTGGAACTGAGGAGAATCGAACTCCTGTCCGAAAATAGAGCTACATAAACTTCTACAAGCTTAGTTAACTAATTATTTTAATATACTTTCCAAGTAATTAACGACCAAGAAAATATACGAGTCTAACAATTCATTCTATCTTCTAGACAAAAGATAGACATAACCTATAAAAATGAACCTCTAAATAATCCCTAGGTAAAGATTAAAAAGAAGCGCTGGCTCGTCTTATTAAAGAGCGTATGCAACAGCTTGACGTCCGCCAAACATGTTAGCAACAGCATTTTTTAATTTATTTGCATTTATTTTTTTGTGCCCGTGACGTGGACATTCGACCTGCCATCTATGCTCTACTATTCCCGTCGAAACCATATCAGCCCCATGCCATAATTATACCATATAATGAGCAATTTGCCAAGCCAAAAATAATTATCGTAAAAAGTTGTCTATTGTTGCAAATGCAACATGTACATTTTTTTGATAATGCTATAATAATCGAGGAGGCGAATAAAAAATGAGAACAAATGATGAATGGAGAAACTTTAATGATGGAGAGTGGTGCTACGAAATAAATGTTAGTGACTTCATTAAAAGAAACTATAAAGCATACACCGGAGGAGAGGATTTTCTTGCGGGGCCGACGAAGAAAACCAAAAAAATATTAAAAGTATACGAAGATGTATGCAAAGAAGAAGTAAAAAAACACGTAATTGATATAGATACTAAAACTCCAGCAGGAATCAATGCTTTTAAACCTGGATATATCTCAGAAGATGATAATGTTATTGTAGGTCTTCAAACAGATGCTCTATGTAAAAGAAGTATTGTTCCTAAAGGTGGTTTAAGAATGATTTATGAAGAGTTAGATGCCTATAATTACAAAATGGATAAAGACTTAGATCACTTTTTAAATACGAATTTAGTAAAAACACATAATGATGGAGTATTTGATGCTTATACAAAAGAAATTAGAACAGCTCGTCATGTTAAATTGTTGACTGGTCTTCCAGATGCCTATGGGCGTGGTAGAATCATAGGAGACTATAGAAGATTAGCTCTTTATGGAACAGAAAAACTAATGGCTGAAAAATATAAAGAATGGGATCAAATGAAAATCAATGTCATGGATCAAGATACCATTCGTCTTCGTGAAGAAATAGCCATGCAATATAAAGCTTTAAACGAAATAAAAGAAATGGCTGAAAGCTATGGATTTGATATTTCTGAACCAGCAAAAAACGCCAAAGAAGCAGTTCAATGGACATACTTTGGTTATCTAGCAGCAATTAAAGAAAATAATGGTGCTGCAATGTCTATTGGAAGAGTAGATGCATTCTTTGATATTTATTTTGAAAGAGACTTTGCCGAAGGTACTTTAACAGAAGAAGAAGCACAAGAAATCATAGATAACTTTGTTATAAAGTTAAGAGCGGCACGACACTTAAGAACGCCAGAATATGATGAATTATTCTCTGGTGATCCTACATGGGTAACTTGTTCCCTAGGAGGTATGACGAAAGAAGGAAACACTATGGTTAATAAAACTTCCTTCCGTATTGTTCATACTCTAGAAAATCTAGGAAGTGCTCCTGAACCAAATCTAACAATTCTATGGGCTCAAGGACTTCCAGAGCCATGGAAAAAATATTGTGCTAAAATCAGTATCGAAACAGATTCTATTCAATATGAAAATGATGACTTAATGAGAAATTCAATGGGTGATGATTATGCAATTGCATGCTGTGTTTCTTGTATGCGAGAAGGAAAAGATATGCAATTCTTTGGTGCCCGTTGTAATTTAGCCAAAGCTTTATTATATTCAATCAATGGTGGAATTGATGAAAACAAAAGACAATTAGTAATTTCCGGCTTTGATATTATGAAAGATGAATACTTAGACTATGAAAAAGTAAAGAAAAGTTATTGGAAAATGTTAAAAGAAATTGCTAGAATCTATTCAGATGCTATGAACATTATTCACTATATGCATGATAAATATGCTTATGAAGCAGGCCAAATGGCACTTCACGATACAAACGTAAATCGTCTAATGGCCTATGGAGTAGCTGGTTTTTCAGTAGCGGTTGATTCCCTATCAGCAATAAAATATGCCAAAGTAAAGCCAATTAGAGATGAACAAGGAATTGCTATTGATTTTGAAATTGAAGGGGATTACCCAAAATATGGAAATGATGATGATCGAGTAGATGAAATTGGTAAAGAATTACTTGAAAAATTCTATAAAGAACTATCTACTCATCCATGTTATCGAAATGCAACACCTACTTTATCAGTACTTACAATCACATCAAATGTTGTATATGGACAAAATACGGGTGCCACTCCAGATGGTAGAAAAGCAGGAATTCCTTTTGCCCCAGGTGCTAACCCAATGCATGGAAGAGACTCTTCTGGAGCCATTGCTTCCCTAAATTCAGTTGCCAAACTAGATTGGGAAAATTGTTGTAGAGACGGTATATCAAATACATTCTCTATCATTCCTGAATCTCTAGGAAAAAAAGAAGAAGATCGAATTAACAACTTAGTTCAATTATTAAATGGTTATTTTGCCAAAGGTGCTCATCATCTAAATGTTAATGTTTTAAACCGCGAAACACTAATTGACGCAATGGAGAACCCAGATAAATATCCACTTCTTACAATCCGTGTTTCAGGATATGCTGTACGATTTAATAAATTAACGAAAAAGCAACAAGAAGAAGTAATCTCAAGAACATTCCATGAATCACTATAATGAAAGCAGCCATTAATAAAATAGAAACATTTGGACTAGTAGATGGCCCAGGAATTCGTACAGTAATTTTCTTTCAAGGATGTCATTTACGCTGTAAATTTTGTCATAATCCAGAATCTTGGGAAAAACAAAAAGGAACAACCGATACCGATGAAATCATAGAAAAAATATTAAGAAATAAGCCCTATTTCCAACAAAATGGAGGAGTTACATTTTCAGGAGGAGAACCTCTTCTTCAAAAAGATGTATTAATAGAACTATGTAAAAAACTAAAAGATGAGAAAATTCATATTGCTTTAGATACAGCTGGGATCGGAGATGGAGATTACAAAGAACTATTAGAATACGTCGACTTAGTATTGTTAGATGTTAAGCATATAACAAAAGAAGGATTTCATAATATTACACAAACAGATTATCAAAATAAATTTTTCGAATTTGTAAAACAATTAAATCAATCAAATACAGAAGTATGGATTAGACAAGTTATTATTCCAGATGAAAATGACAATATCGAATATACAACACAACTAGCAAATTTCATTAAACAAAACATTCTAAATGTTACAAAAATTGAATTTCTTCCATTTCATACCATGGCTTTTGAAAAATATAGTGAAAGAAACATTAAAAATCCATATTTAACAAAACCTGCTATGGATAAAGTAAAATGTGAAGAATTAGAAAAGAAATGTATAGAAATATATAAAAAAGAGTTTTCTTAAAAACTCTTTTTTTTATACATATTTTTTTAAATTCTTTTGTACGTCTCGCTTAATATCTCTCTCTTTAATCGACTCTCTCTTATCATAAGTCTTTTTACCACGACAAACTCCTAAAAGGATTTTAAATTTATTCTCTTTAAAATACCCTTTTAAAGGGATCAAAGTAAGTCCTTGAGTAGTAATAGCTTCTTCAATTTTCTTTATTTCTTTTTTATGAAGTAATAATTTTCGACTTCTAGTTTCTGCATGATTAAATAGATTTCCTTCTTTATAAACTCCTATATACATATTTAAAAGAAACACTTCTCCATTTTTTACAATTCCATAACAATCTTTAATATTGCAATTACCATTTCGAATTGATTTAATCTCCGTACCAGTTAAAGCAATTCCTGCTTCGTACTCTTCTTCAACAAAATAATCAAATTTTGCTTTTCGATTGAATATTTCCATTTTATCCCTCCCCTGAAAGTCCCCAAGTTAAATCAGGATATCTCTCATTAACAATAGCTTTATATTTTTCATAATATGTATTATATCCTCGCAACTTACTATCATCTAATTGAGGATAAGGAACTACTTTAAAATCATGATTTACACCACCACGTGGAGTAGTAGTTGTATAGACTAACTGAGCTTTTGGATTAATAACAGTATTGGTAATTTGATCATTAATATCCACGTATTTATTCAAAGTAACTTCAAAAGCAAGGCCAGTGAAATTATCAACATCATTTTGATCACTAATAAAATTACCCAAAGAATATACAACAAAAGTCTTACCATCATTAATAGATTCCACAGTCTGAATAACATGTGGATGTGCTCCTATAATTAAATCTACACCAAGATTCGATAAAGTATTAGCAATTTCCTCTTGTTTATTATCTACACGGAAAGAATACTCTGTTCCCCAATGCATTGCAACAATCACAAAATCAACTTGATCTCGCACTTTTGCTATATCAGCTGCCGCTTTTTCATCACTATATTCATTATTCAAATAAGATTTTCCTGCAGGCGTTGGTAGACCATTATTCCAAATAGTATAAGAAATAAATGCATATTTAATATGATTTACTTCATATACTTTGGCAATCGAAGCTTCCCTCTCTTCTTCACTACTCCATTGTCCAGAAGTAACAACATCACCATGTTCCTTCCAATATGCAACTGAATTTAAAACACCTTGTTCACGTTTATCCATCGTATGATTTGTCGCTAAAGAAACCATATTAAATCCAGCATCTATAAAGGCATCCCCTACTTCCTGTGGTGAATTAAACATCGGATAACTCGAATACCCTAAACTAGCTCCTCCAAGAATCGTTTCTTGATTATAATAAGCAATATCATATTTAGAAGAAATCGGTTTAATAGCCTCTAGCATTGGTTTAAAATCATAAGATCCATCACTCTTTTTTGCATCATTATAAACACCCCAATGAATCAATGCATCTCCAACCATAAACACTTTTGCTTGATACGTTTGCGGTTGTTTTTTCTTCTCAACGGGTTTTTCTTTAGGAATAATCTTTTTTTCACTTAAACGAGAAAAGTCAAGATAATCTAAAGCAAAGACTCCTAAAACAACAGCTAAAATAAGAACCAATAATATTCTACCACTTTTTTTTACTCGTACTTTTCTCTTTTTACTCATATTATGATACCTTCCTTACTATTTCAAAATCAATTGTTCTTTCTTCTTTAGAAGCACGTACAACTTTCACAATAACAGTTTCTCCAATAGAATATTTTACATGACTTCTCTCCCCTGTCAAGGTCATATGTTCTTCATCAAAATGGAAAAAGTCATTCATATCCTTAATAGGGACTAATCCTTCAATTAAATTTGGTAGTTCAACAAACATTCCAAAACTAGTAACAGAAGAAATCATACCCTCAAATTCTTCACCAATATGTTTCTCCATATATTCAGCCATTTTCATATCATCCACTTCACGTTCACAATCAACAGAAGCTCTTTCTTTTTCTGAAGAATGATCTGCTATATAGATAAGTTTTTCTTCCCACTTTCTAATCGTATCCATATCCATCTTACCATCAAATAAATAGGTATGTAATAAACGATGAACCGTAGTATCCGGATATCGACGAATTGGTGACGTAAAATGAGTATAGCAACTACTAGCTAAACCATAGTGACCTAAATTTTCTGGTTTATAAACTGCTTTTTGCATACTTCTAAGAAGTAATGATGATAGTATTTTATACTCTGGCTTATCCTGTAACTGTTCTAGAATAGCCTGAACAGTCGTAGGTTTAACATCTTTGATATTTCCACGAATAGAATATCCTAAACCACTCACGAAGCTTAAGAAACTTCGAATCTTCTCTTCCTTTGGATACTCATGAACACGATAGATAAATGGTAAATTCATAAAGTATATATGAGTTGCAACACATTCATTAGCAGCAATCATAAAATCCTCTATCAATTTTTCTCCTGTTCCACGATCTCTTAAAATTACATCTGTTGGAACACCTTTATCATCAACCAAAATTTTAGCTTCATCAACCTCAAAATCAATATAGCCTCTTCTTTCTTTCATTTTACGCAAGATAGAAGCAAACTCAGCCATTAATTTTAAAGAATCAACATATTCTTCATAACCTTCTGGAACAATATTCTTTTCTAAAATACTATTAACTTTCTTATAAGTCATTTGAATTCTAGAACGGATAATACTTGGAAAAATCTCATAACTTAATTGTTTTCCAGCATCATCAAATTCCATAACACAAGAAACTGCTAATCGGTCCACATTTGGATTTAAAGAACAAATTCCATTAGATAATTCATGAGGTAACATAGGAATTACGCGATCAACTAAATATACACTAGTTCCACGGTCTAATGCTTCATTATCCAAAGGACTTCCTTCTTTTACATAATAACTAACATCAGCAATATGAACACCTAATTCATAATGTCCATTAGGTAGTCTTTTAATCGAAATAGCATCATCAATATCCTTCGTATCATCTCCATCAATCGTAAAAATCATCTCATCCCGTAAATCTCTTCGATTCTTGCGATCACTATCTAATACCTCCATTGGCATTTCAGACACTTCTTTTTTTACTTCATCTGGAAAATCAATATTAATATTATATTTATAAACAATAGATAAAATATCAACTCCCGGATCATTAACATGACCAATAATCTCTACTACTTTCCCCTCATATCGACCAATATTATTAATCTTTTTAGTTAGTTCTACTACTACTTTATGACCATCAACTGCATTCAAAGTATGGTCCTTAGGTATTTCGATTTCTAGTTTAATCTTAGAATCATCTAATATAATATGTCCTTCTCCCTTAGCATCAAAATGAATAACACCAATGTACCTTTGAATTCTTCTCTCAACAATCCGTAAAACTCTTCCTTCTAAACGATCTAAATTCATCTTACTCGTAATTTCAACTAAAACAATATCATCATGAATAGCCCCATTCATATGATCTGAAGCAATATAAATATCATCATCTAAATCATCCACTTCAACAAAGCCAAAACCTTTTTTATTAACTCTCATGATTCCTTTACGAAGATGACTCTTTTCAATCATCATATACTTGTCCTTATTAGATCGATAAATAATAACTTCATCTTCTAACTTTTGAAGTTCCTCTAATAACAAAGAAATCTCTTCAGAAGAAGTAATACCTAATAAATCCTGTAATTCATAAATATCTACCGCTTTATCACAATTTTTTAATACATTAATAATATTATCTCTCACATATATCACCCTCTATCTTAATTATACTGTATTTCAAATGAGAGTACCAGCCTTTTTCCAAAAGAAAAGGACCATAGGTCCTAAAAAAACATTGATATAAAACAGATTGCGAAAAAAGCAAGTCCTAATAAAGCAGTAATACGAGTAATAACCAACTCAGAACCTCTTTCCTTACGATTCGCAAACAATTCACTTTGACCCCCAGAAATAATTTGAGGACCACCATCCGCTTTACCACTTTGTAATAAAACAAGAATAATTAATAAAATGGATATAACTAATAATGCAATTTCCATGTAATCCCTCCATAACAGTAACAATATAATACCATAAAACAAATAGGATTGCAAGAAAATCAAGTCATAAACCTGCTAATACTCCCTATTTTGTCGCTTGTTCAACAGCAACTGCTACTGAAACTGTAGCTCCAACCATAGGATTATTTCCCATACCAATTAATCCCATCATTTCAACATGAGCAGGAACAGAAGATGAACCAGCAAATTGTGCATCACTATGCATTCTTCCCATAGTATCGGTCATACCATAAGAAGCAGGTCCGGCAGCCATGTTATCAGGATGAAGAGTTCTACCAGTTCCACCACCAGATGCAACAGAAAAGTATTTCTTACCTTTTTCTATACACTCTTTCTTATAGGTTCCAGCAACAGGATGTTGGAATCTTGTAGGATTGGTAGAATTACCAGTAATAGAAACATCAACATCTTCTAAATGCATAATTGCTACACCTTCACGAACATCATTTGCTCCATAGCAACGAACCTTTCCTCTTTCCCCATCAGAATATGGAATTTCTTCAACAACTTTTACTTGACCTGTAAAAAAGTCAAAATCAGTCTTAACATAAGTAAATCCATTAATACGAGAAATAATTTGAGCAGCATCTTTACCAAGCCCATTTAAAATAACTCTTAATGGTTCTTTTCTAACTTTATTAGCATTCTTAGCAATACCAATTGCTCCTTCTGCAGCAGCAAAAGATTCATGTCCAGCTAAAAAAGCAAAACATTTTGTATCTTCTGATAATAACATAGATGCAAGATTTCCATGGCCTAAACCAACTTTACGGTCATCTGCTACACTACCAGGAATACAAAAAGCCTGTAATCCTTCACCAATTGCCTTAGCAGCATCAGCAGCCTTAGTTCTACCAGATTTAATAGCAATAGCAGCTCCTAATGTATATGCCCAACATGCATTTTCAAAACAAATTGGTTGTACGTTTTTTACGATTTCATATGGATCAAACCCTAAATCTGTACAAATCTTTCTAGCATCATCAAAATCTTTAATACCATATTTTTCCATAACAGGTTTAATTTGATCAATTCTTCTTTCATAACTTTCAAATAATGCCATAATCTCTACTCCTCTCTAGGGTCAATTTTCTTAACCGCTTCGTCAAATCGTCCATATGTACCACTAGCTTTTTCAATTGCTTCCATTGGGTCCATTTCTTTTTTAATATTTTCCATCATCTTACCTAGATTAACATATTTATAACCAATAATTTGATTATCTTTATCTAATCCAATCTCAACAATATATCCTTCTGCTAATTCTAGATATCTTGGACCTTTGGATTTTGTTGAATAAATCGTTCCAACTTGACTTCTTGTTCCTTTTCCTAGATCCTCAAGCCCTGCGCCAATTGGAAGACCACCTTCTGAAAAAGCAGATTGGCTACGACCATAAACAATTTGTAAAAATAATTCACGCATCGCTGTATTAATAGCATCACATACTAAATCCGTATTTAATGCTTCTAGTATTGTTTTTCCAACTAATATTTCACCCGCCATAGCAGCACTATGGGTCATTCCACTACATCCAATTGTCTCTACTAAAGCTTCTTGAATAATACCTTCCTTTATATTTAATGTAAGCTTACAAGCTCCCTGTTGTGGTGCACACCAACCAATTCCATGTGTTA
Source organism: uncultured Erysipelotrichaceae bacterium (assembly GCA_902782835.1). Taxonomy (GTDB): domain Bacteria; phylum Bacillota_I; class Bacilli_A; order RF39; family UBA660; genus UBA3789. Next base: position 54,074 of record CACZOQ010000004.1, read on the forward strand.
GACCAGAAATATCTTTGATTTCTTTAGCCTGAACCCATTTTCCTTCTTCAGGAATAGGAGCTGCGCCATGACTAATACCCTTAACAGGGCACATATTTTCTACTTCTTTTGAATAAATCATAAATCCTCCTTATTACATAAGATATTTTAACATAAATTATTGTTACAATCAATTTAACCAACTAACTATTTAGTATTTCAAAACTTCTATCAATATAACGATCATCTAGACGATTGATAATCTCAATTTTCCCTTCCACAGAAGCTGTGGAAATTAAATGAGCATTTTCTAATTGATGTTTCACTTCCCTTGCAACACCATTGCCACCGTCTAATAAAGCAACACCAGGTAATACTTTTTTAAATACATCCGAAACAAGAGGATAATGAGTACATCCCAGTACAACAGAATCCACCTTTCCTCGATATTTACCTAAAGTTTTTTCCAAAAAATCATATATTTCTTGTTTTTTATCTAATTCAATTAAATTCGCCAAATTTTCACCAGATACATTAATTATTTCTTGTTCAGGTGAATGATAATCATGAATTAATTCCTGAACCCTCTTTGATTGAGTAGTATAAGGCGTTGACAAAATAATCGTATGCTTATAATGATGATCGTAAGCAACTTTAATTGCGGGAACAGTACCAACAAAAATAACATTTGGATACATTTTTCGTAGTGTTTTCATACAACATGTAGTAGCAGTATTACAAGCAATCACAATAATTTTACAATTTCTTTCCAATAAATAATCCACAATCTGAGAAGTAATTTGAATCAACTCTTCCTCACTTTTTACTCCATATGGATTATGAATACTGTCTTCATAAAAAATATAATTCTCATTTGGTAAAACTTTTCTTAACTCCTTCAAAACAGACAATCCACCCAAACCAGAATCAAATACTCCTATTGGTCCGTTCATTATTGCCTCCTTAAATCATATACCTTTTGTTTAAACTCTGCTCCTCGAACTTCGCATTCTTTATATTGATCCCAACTAGCACTTGCTGGTGATAACAAAACAACATCACCTGGTTGACTAATCTCATGAGCTTTATCAAAACCATCAGCTAAATGTTCAAAAACATAAACATCCTTCCCAATAGACTCAGCATATTCCCGAACTCTCTCTCGACATTGGCCAATTGCAATAACGGCTTTTACCGAATCCATATAAGGATTCAAATCTTCAAACACTTGTCCACGCTCTAATCCTCCTAAAAAAAGAATGACAGGGCAATTAAAAGAAGATAAAGCGATCTGACAACACTTAATATTCGTAGCTTCAGTATCATTATAATAATCCACATCATCCACAGTATCTACATATTCTAATCGATGTTCTACACCTGTAAAATGAGAAATAACATCTTTTATGATCTCATTAGAAACCTCATATTCTTTCACTGCTGCAATAGCAGCCATACAATTTTCTATGTTATGAATTCCTTTTATTTTTATATCATCAATACACATTACTTTATCTTGATAATAATAAATATCTCTATCTTTTAAATAACAACCATCCACTTTTTTATGACTGGAAAAATATTTTTTAACAGAAAGAACATTTGCTAAAGTATCCATAACATCTTGATTATCATAATTCATAATAGCAATATCAGACTCTGCTTGCTGATAAAACATTCGCGCTTTTGTTTCTTTGTAATGTTCATAAGTCTTCATAAAATCTATATGAGCTTCACTAAAATTTGTACAAACACCAACATGTGGATGAAATTGAACAAAATTCTCACCCTGCTGACAAGAACACTCCATTACAATAATATCTCCCGAACGGACAACATCTAAAATACTAGATAAAGGAAATCCAATATTTCCAGCCAAATGAACTTTTTCTCCATAAGCTTGACGCATGATTTCATAAATAAGAGTTGTAGTCGTTGTTTTACCATTTGTTCCAGTAATACCTATAATAGAAACATTCTCAGGAAGAAGACGATAAGCCATCTCCACTTCATTAATAACTTCTATTCCTAGTTCCCGTGCTTTTAAAACATATTTATGGTCAATCGGAACTCCTGGATTCTTAATTAAATAATCAAATGAAGAATCTAATAAGTCATCTGGATGATTCCCAAAAATTAGATTCACTCCCAAATCTCGTAATTCTTTTACTTGATTAGGATCCATTTTTTCTTCCTCTTTAGCATCATTTAAAAAAACAGTATTATGTCTAGAAATTAATAACTTGGCAGCTTGATAACCACTTCTCGCAAAACCAAGTATCAACACTTTTTTATTTTGAAACATTATATCACCAATAATAGTATACCTTATTTTTCTCGTTTTTTCATAAAAATATAGGGATTTTAATGACATTTCACTAGACACAAATTATAAAGAACATATTGAAAGTAACTCTTTCTATATGTTATAATTAATCATAGAATAGGAAGTGGGCATAAGAAATGAAAATAGTCAAACTTAGTTCCTCACAATTTGATAGATTTGCATCAACACATAGATATCGAAATTTCTATCAAAGTTCTATGTATGCAAACGTAATGACAAAATTTGGATATCGCGCCCAATTTCTAGGTGTAGTAAATGATCAAAACAAACTCATTGGAGCTACCTTAATTATTTATAAAGAAGTTTTTATGGGAAATAAAATTGCTTATGCCCCAAGAGGAATCCTTTTTGATTATGAAAATGCAGAAAATACAGAAAAACTTGTACGTAAATTAAAAAAAGTATTAGGAAAGCAAGGCTTTATTCTATTAAGAATAGATCCTTATATTCCATTAACAATCCGAGATGCTGAAGGAAACATTATGAACTTCAACAACAAAGGAAATACAATTACAGATAATTTAAAAAATGCAGGATTTGAATATAAAGGAAAAACAAACAATTTTGAAACAGAAAAACCTCGTTGGGAAGCTTTAGTTCTTTTACAAAGAGACATTCGAGAGATATTTGCTAAGCTAGATAAAAGGACAAGAAATAAAATTAGAAGAGCAACGAATAGTGGTGTTGAAGTAGTAAAAGATATCAATAGAGATGTTACAGCACTATATAATTTTGTTGGAAAAAAAGATAGAAAACCATTAGCTTTTTATAAGGAAATATGCGAAAAATATGAAAGCAATGCAGAAATATATTATGCTAAAATCAATACAGAAACTTTTTTAATTAATAGTAGAAGAAGCTATGAAAAAGAAGTAGAATATAATACTTCTTTAGCAAATAGAGTACAGGATATGTCTCTAGAAGAAAAAGATAGAAATTCATACTTAAATAAAAAAATGGAATCAGATAAATTAATCACAGCATATAAAAATAGTCTTTTAAGAGCAACCGACTTATTAAAAAGCAATCCGGATGGAATTATTATTGCAGGAGCATTAGTTATCAAATACGATAACGCTGCATATATATTTACTGAAGGTGGAGATGATGATTACGCATATTTAAATGCTAATTATTTAATAAAATGGCAATTAATTAATGACTATAATAATCAAGGTCTAAAATACTTAAACTTAGACGGAATTTCAGGAGATGTTGAAAAAGCGAATGAATATAATAGTTTAAACGAATCTAAAGTTGGATTTAATGTAACGATTACAGAATATATAGGAGAATTTGATATCGTATTAAATAACTTTGCCTTTAACTGGTATAAAAAAATGAATAAGAATAAATAATTATTCTTTTTTTATACCTAAAATAACATTTCATAAAAAACACAAAAAAAGAACTGAATATTCAGTTCTTTTAATAATCATTATTCAACGATTTCAGTTACAGAACCAGCACCAACAGTTCTTCCACCTTCACGGATAGAGAATTGAGTACCTTGTTCCAAAGCGATTGAATGGATTAATTCAACTTCCATATCAATATTATCTCCAGGCATTACCATTTCAGTTCCTTCTGGTAAAGTAATAACACCAGTAACATCAGTAGTTCTGAAATAGAATTGTGGACG
>CACZOQ010000005.1 GCA_902782835.1 uncultured Erysipelotrichaceae bacterium
TTAAAATTTTCTTTTATTTCTTTTTTAGTAGCAAATCTTGCACTTCCATACTCATTATCATTTTTAACTTTATGTTTCATTAAAATTGGTTCAATAAAGCTAAAAATAAAAATGAATATTAAGCATAATACTAAAACAATAATATATTCTAAATTCATTCTTTCCTCCATAAAAAAAGCATCTTATTGATGCTTTATACAATAAATATCTATTAAGACATTAGACCTGCTGCTGAATTATCAGAACTATTAAGTAATAAATAATTCTTATCATTTATTTTTTTAACAATATATACTTTATCTTTAATTTTTAAAGTATCACCTTCAACACTCCAAACACCAACAGAATACATAAGACTACTTGCACCCGTTCCACCTGGCCATATAATCAAGTTATTTCCACTTGGTTTCATTTCAGAAAATTGATACTTTAATGCTTTACTATCATTCAATTGAATATAATGATCACCATTGTTTGACATCACTAATTCATTAATCTGTGATTCTTTTAATGTTTCATAGTCTTTAGAATTATCTTCAAAATATTTTTTTACACTATCAAATTTAAAATTTTGAAGAGCAACTTCCAATTCAAGTGGTTCTCCTTTATAATCCTTTCGATCTTGTTTTGTGACTGTATAATTAAACTTTTCATCTTTATCATTTGTAGAAGGTAAAGTTACTATTAACTCTACAGTTGAATCCAAGTCTTTTATATCTTCATCAATATCAATATAATATCTTACATATAATTTCTCACCAGAATCAATTACTATTGTTTCATAATCATCATGTTCTTCCCAATTTAAATTATCTTTTGAGACAGCTGCAAATTGATTATCATCAGAATATTTTTTTCCATTGTATTTTGCTTCAATAAAATTACTTTCTAATTCTAAATCTGTTCTATCCAAATTTTCAACAGAAAATGATACTGCAACCAATGTATGCCCTTTTGATGCTAAAAATGGACTATCTTTGTCAGTTTTCTCATCATATTCTTTTGGTGCACCATATGTCTCATTAAGTGTATTACTTAAAGCATATGAATATTTACCTTCTAAAAGTTTAAATTTTAATAATTCAGTTTTTACTTGTTTACCTAATGAATAGTTTTTTCCTTTTGAACCAAGTTCACATCCTGTTGTTCCTAAAGCTAGAATTCCTATTAATATAATGATTAATAATTTCTTTTTCATAATATCATACTCCTCGCATTTTTTTCAATTCCATTATACATATATAACTATATAATTACAAGATTTTAAATAAAAATTAAAGAAATTTAATCAAATCACACACTATTCTTTGTCCCCATTTAGCATCAATATGACCACATATTGCAATAGGCATACCTACTTTACCTCTGAAAACTTTAAAATCATTTGTTTCAATATTAACTGAAATATTATTTGGTTCTTTATTATAATCTTCATCATTGGGTACAGATATTACAAAGTTAAGCATATCTTTATTAGCTACTTGGACTCTTCTTCCTGCATATCTGATTCTACCAACCAATACTACTTCATTATGTATTGCAACTGGATGTTTCATAATATTCCTCCTTTCTTGTTAAAGGATGATATACTAACTTAAAAATATAATCAAATGATGAATTTTTTATTTTCAATGATGTTTCTATATGAATTTTTAATTTTCGTTTTAAAGCCTTTCTGAAAAATTGATTTTATATAAATCTTTTGTCATTTTTAGATTTGAAAAAACAAATTTCATAAAAGTTAAAAAAATTATAATTCATAATCTTCTTCTGAAAAGTATTCATCAATTTGTTCTTGAAATAAGTACTCTTTTAAGTTTTCTGGAAAGAATTGAACTAATTTATATTTTCTCATATTATATTGTTCTTCCCATAAAACATCTGAAATAATATTCTTTTTTTCTAATTCATCGAAAACTTCGTTTGGCAAATCAGCTGATAAATAAACTGATTCCTTAGATGGCTTATATGCATTCGGAAGATTAATAGTTATATCACAATATGAATCATCATCAGTTACTAATCCTAAATAAATATTCCCCTCTGATGCATATCTCCCTATTGTTATATATAGATCATTATTATTTTCATCTTTCATTAATGGTTTTTTATTCATTATATACCTCCTTAATAATTTGAATTACTATAATCTTTTTCTTCAAATAATTTTGAAAATTCTCTTTCTGCTTCTTCTAACTCTCTATTTATTCTTAATACAGCTTGATTAATTCTATATCTATTAATGTATTTCATTGATGTATTTAGCGATAAGTAATTTTTTAATATATTATATTTATTAGTTTTTTCTTTTTTATAGTTTGAATAAACAACTTCTTTAATTAAATCATTTTCATGTATTGAACTTTTATATTCTTTTACTGCATGATTTACAATCGTATTAAAAACGTAATTATCTAAATATTCTGCTTTCTTTTTTGAATAATCAAAATCATAGTCTTTTAGATTATTTGATTCTGAAATATTCTTAAAATAGTTATTTAATTCTCTTATAGATAATTTAAAATCCTGATACTTTGAATTAAGTTCAGGATTTCTTTTTGAAAAAATATATTTTTTAATCTTATTAGTTAATTGTTGTATTTCTTTATTATTTATTGAATTGTATTTGATTCTTGTATTTTTTCCTTTTCGCTCTTTATATAACATCTCACCTAGTCTCATAATATCTTCTTCAATTTCTAATTCTGAAATATTTTTCAAAACATAGTTTTGATCATCTTCACGAAAAAATTTTTTTAATTCATCTATTTGTTTATTAGATTTGATTACTAAAGGAGTAAATATTTTTTCTTTTTCAATGACATGCTCCACTTCATTCTTCAAGAAGTTTAATTCTTTTTGAGTGAATGTTCCTTTAATCCTATACTTAATAGAATTATCTTTATATCTGAAATTAGGTTTTTTTTCACAAAAAGAAATATGAAAATGAAGATTATCAGTATTATTATGAAGCGAAAATTGATAACTCATATTTTTGATATCAACAAAACCACATTTCATAAA
>CACZOQ010000006.1 GCA_902782835.1 uncultured Erysipelotrichaceae bacterium
AAAAAAAGAAACCTATTTCAAGGTCCTTTTATATTTCAAACTGGGGCGTTAACTATACAAGTTACGAAGCAGTTCTTCTTTGTGATTTAATTATACATTACTTAATACTATTATTCAAGAAGTTGTAAATACTTTCAAAATTATTTAATATTTCTTCACTAATATTTATCTTCTGATTTTTCATTAATAGTTCTTGCAATGTCTTATTAAACATATTTTTAGAATATTTTTTACTATCTGGATAACATATTTGTTGTATCTTTAGTTTTTCATCATTTGGTAGTATTTTTTCCATGCAAGATTTTGTCCATTTTGAATTGACGTCCTTTAAAGTAAATATTTTTCCTTCAACTAGTGGGCCAAATTTATCTTCATACCTTTTTTTTGATTCATTAGCTGCAGTATCAGAATCTAAAAGAATAATAAAATTCTTACCCCAACCGCTATATAGGCATATAAGATCATCAATACTATTACAGCTCATTCCAGGTATCAAGTGAAAATCATTTTTATTTAATAAGATTTTGAAGAAATAATTTAATGTATAATAATCATTTTTTCCTTCTAAAAATATTGCATCACTACATAAATCAAGTTCGTTAGGAATGAACTCTAGAATATCTAAAATAGGTTGAAAATAACTAGTTTTATTTGGAAATTTAGAAACAAAGTCTCTATACTTATAAACTTCTATATTCGTTTTGTGAGCAATATAGTTTTCTTCATTATCTTCCAATGCTTTATTAGTAACAATGTAAGCCCCTTCCAACCAATGAGGATTGATTAAGTATTGACTATGTGTTGTGTATATAATAGAACATTTATTGCTAATTTTTTCAAGGCTATTCAATAATTGCCTTTGGGCACCTCTAGATAGATTTGCTGCTGGTTCATCAAATAAAAAGATAACTTGTTTATTTTCATTTTTTCTAAAACCCCTAAATTGTGTTAATAACAAAAATACAAAGAACCATCTAAATCCTAATGAACGTTCGTTAAGCTTAAAATAACCATCTTCATCATTAATTAAAAATTCTATGTAAACACCACTAGTATCTTTTTCAACTTTAACACTTATTTGTTTAGCTTTATTTCCTAATACTGAAGACCATTCTCCAAGTATCACACTTGATAATTGCTTACCCATTTTTAAGGTGATTTGATCAACATATTCTTTTTCACTAGAATTATTACTTAACATTCTTTCAACAATATGCTCTTTAATATTTAAGTTCTCGTTTAAAGAATCTAGAATATCTTGAATTACACCTTTATAAAAGTTATCTTTATATTCGTTTGTTTCCTTGTTAAGATATATTCTATTAGGAAAATCAAACAACGTGGTAGGAAAGTATAGAATTTTTGGCATTCTATCTTTTAAAAAATTTACTGCCTTATTCCAATTATCCCCTTGAAGTGTTGTTGTTCTTCTTGATTTTCCTTCTTTTCCGCGAATAGCTAGTGACCAAGATGATTTCATATCTTGATATTTTGAATTTTTATATATGTATTCTTGAATGGTTTCAATTTTTTCTATGTTTTCAGTAATAGTAAAGTCGCATTCTTGTTTTAAGAAATCCTTTAAATCTTTATTATCTATTTCATCTAATGAATGAGTAGCTTTAATTTTAATATTATCATTAAAATTAGATCTAAATTTAATTGGAATTATATCTTCTTTGCTTAATGGAATAGCATTATTAATTTGATTTAAATCCTTTTCATCATTATATTCATAATAGTTTATAGCTTCAAGAATAGTAGTTTTTCCACTTTCATTGATTCCAACTAATGTGTAAACACTATTATTAGGTTTGTCATCAAAGGAAATATTAAGTTTCTGAATTCCTTTAAAATTTTCTACTGAAAAATCAATCAATTTCATAGACATAGTCTCCTTATAAGTAATTTTTGTCTACTATTATAACATACAAATGTTTTTTTGTTTAATGATATTTTCTAAATATAAACTAATCTATGCTAAAATAATAGTTACTAAGGAGAGATATTTATATGAATTATGATTTATTAAAAAACAGGAAGATAATAAATATTCTTATAGGTGATGAAGATATTAAAAGCACATATGGATTATTTG
>CACZOQ010000007.1 GCA_902782835.1 uncultured Erysipelotrichaceae bacterium
ACCAAAGAAACGGAAAAAGTATTTAAAAGCTTTGATGAACAATATCCTGAGTTAGCAGAGAAAGCAAAAGATGCATCAGGAAAAATAAAAATAGAAAAAATAGAAGCGGATGATTTAATAGCTCTAAATAAGGTAGAGAAAAAACTAACCACAGAAAGATTAAAAGCATTAGGAATTGAAGATTCAAGTGTGTGGAGAAGGATAGAAATGACAACTGGCTATAAAGACGATATAAAGGATATAATAAGTTTTTGGGCAAGAGGAAAAGCAGATAGTGATGAATTAGCGGATCAAATTGCATCTCAAATATTTGCTTCTCGTAATATGTCAAAAATAAAGGCAAACTCTCTAGCTCTTCAAAGTGATTATTCAAAAATATCAGGATTACTAGGAACAAAGACAACAAGCATTTGGGAAGAATTAGGCCTCACTTCACTAGCGGACTCATTTGGTGACACAGACAGCATCCTGTATAACTCTAATACCAGACAAGAATTGTTTAGGAGCTTAGAACACTATGGAAGTGCAGCAGATACAAGAAAAGTAGCTTTTGATATATTTGATCATATGCAAATAGTAGGAAACCAGGATGATATGGATACTGCATCTAAAGCAATCATGAGTGATCTAAAATTTGCCATTAGTGAAAGAGGATTTGACAAATATACAATGACAATTGGCAATAGAGAGATAACTGTATATCAACAGAAAAACTTTAGAAATACACCGGGTGAGTGCATTGATATAGAGAAAGTGAAAGAAACGCTAGAAAGCCTACCAGATAGTTTTTCAAAAGAAACTCCAAGATTATACTTATATGACACTTACAACCCAGAAGATATTTATGTTACATACAACTCAAAGTCTTACCTTTATGGAAAGGGTTTTGGCAGAGATAATCACTTTTTATCATCCATGAGTTATAACGATTCAGGTGAAGCTATGGATGAGTCTATTAAGATGTTTATAGGAGGAAATCCAAAAGACATTATACATGAAATAGGACATAAAGTAGATAAAAATTATATTTATAGTAATTCAAATATTTGGAAAGAAGCAATGAAAAAAGATGTACAAACGAGTGGTTTAACTTCTCCAACACCATATGGACAACTCTGTACATCAGAAGACTTTGCTGAATCAGTTTATTACTTCTTTATAGATGATACCTTTAAGGCAAAATTCCCAGAGAGAACGAAAATAATTCAAGATGTAATAAACAAACTGGAAGGAGGATAATAGATGGAAGTTACAATAAAAAAAGAAGAACCGGAAGATGAAACAAAACTAACGGTTCAAGACTTATTCCCACAACAGTCAAGTGCATCTTGCGAAATTTACTATCTAGATGAAAATGGTAATCTAACAACTCAAGAAAATGCAGTAAAAGGTATTACAAGAGAATTAGATAAAGAAGGGAATTTAGTCAGAGAAACATTCTTTAAAATTGACAGAAGAACAAAATAGAAAATCTTAAGGAAAAGATTTTCTTTTTTTTCAGAAAAGAGATATAATACATATTAAGGTGAGTAGTATGGAAAAAAGAAAAACAAAAAAAGAAATCGTAAAAATGTTATTGAAAAACAATGAATTAGAAGCTCAAGATGAAGAAGAATTATTAGATTTATTAATTGATCAACCAATCAGTATTGATGTTGATAAACAAGAAGAAGCTAAGATGACAAAAGGTGACAGAATTGCTGATAAAGTGAGTGAAATAGCTGGATCTTGGAGATTTATCATTTGTTTTTCAGGATTTTTAATATTCTGGGTAATATTAAACACTATTATCTTAAGAGGCGATTATCAGATTGATGAATATCCATTTATTTTATTAAATCTTTTATTATCTTGCCTCGCGGCTCTTCAAGCTCCTGTCATTATGATGAGTCAAAATCGGCAAGCAGCCAAGGACAGTCTACGAAATCAAAATGATTATCGTACAGACTTAAAAAGTGAGTTAATCTTAGAAGAACTTCATAATAAAATGGAAGAGATTTTAAGAAATCAAAGAAGAATATTAAAATCATTAGAAGATGATGAAGAAAAAATGTAAGAATTCTTACATTTTTTTAGAAGTATAAAAAATAATTATAGAATAATAAAAGAAAAAAAGTGTATGATGAATAAGTAAGGATGGTGATTATATGAAAATAGGTTTTGATAATAATAAGTATGTAAAAATACAAAGTAAAAAAATCAAAGAAAGATTTAAATTATTTGATAAATTATATCTAGAAGTAGGGGGAAAACTATTTGATGATTCTCATGCTGCTAGAATATTACCAGGTTTTAAAAATGATGTAAAAATTAGTATGTTTAAAGAATTAAAAAAAGATTTAGAAATTATTTTTTGTATCAATGCTGGTGATATAGAAAAAAATAAAACTAGAGAAGAATATGGAATTACTTATGATAACGAAATATTAAAATTAATTCATCAATCAAAGAAAATGGGATTTCAAGTAAATAGTGTAGTAATTACTCAATAAAATAATCAAGTAAGTGTAGATAAATTTATAAAAAAATTAAATCGAAATGGGATAAAAACCTATGTTCATACATTTACCAAAGGGTATCCTACGGATGTAGATACAATTGTGAGTGAAGAAGGTTATGGAGCAAATCCTTATATAGAAACAAGTAAACCATTAATCCTTGTAAATGCTCCTGGACCAGGTTCTGGTAAACTAGCGACTTGTCTTTCTCAGATCTATCATGAAAATAAAAGAGGAGTAAATGCTGGTTATGCTAAGTTTGAAACATTCCCAGTATGGAATCTTCCTCTAAAACATCCAGTGAATTTAGCGTATGAGGCAGCTACTGCAGATTTAAAAGATGTAAATATGATTGATCCTTTTCATCTAGAAAAGTATGGAGAAACAGCTGTAAATTATAATCGAGATGTTGAGACATTCCCAATCCTAAAAAAAATACTAAGTAGAGTGTCACAAAATGATATTTATAATTCTGCAACAGATATGGGTGTCAATATGGTAGGATTCTGTATAACGGATAATGAAGTAGTAGAAGAAGCTTCTAAAAAAGAGATCGTTAGACGCTATTACAATGAAAAAAATAATTATAAAATGGGTTTATGTGATGAAGATAATTATAAAAAGATTAAACTATTAATGAATGAATTAAATATAGATGAGTCTTATTTAGATGTTATAAAACCAGCTCTAGAAAAGAAAGAAAAAGAAAAAGGGATTCCTGTAATTGCAATGAAAGTAAATCGTAAAATGATTACAGGAAAACAAACAGACTTATTAACACCAGCTGGGTCTGTCGTATTAAATGCCATTAAATACTTAAGTAAAATCCCTGATGATATCTATCTATTATCTCCTAGTATTTTAGAACCAATTTTAAAACTAAAAAAAGACATGGTAACAGGGGACCGCTTAACACTTTCTGAAGTACTAACAGCGCTAAGTATATGTTCCGTAACGAACCCAGTTGCAGCCAAAGCTTTATCTTGCTTAACAAAACTAAAGTCTACAGAAGCTCATGCTACATACATTGTAACGGGTAGTGATCGAAAAACTCTAAAAGAATTAAAGATTAATTTAACTTGTGAAAGTGAATTTTTAGAAGAACAATTATAAAAAATAGACAAGATTATTTCTTGTCTATTTCTTTTGCATCTATCTGAATAACTTTTTTTATTTTAGGAAAAGCATAAAAATAAGTATCTGAACTATTTTCAAATAAAATATAATAATTTTGCTTGAAATAGAAGAACTCTTCTGCCATTGGTGGAAGTTTAATGGTTTTTTGTAATGATTTCTGATCAAAATGATAATAAGGAATCTTTTTACCATTTAAAAGATAAGTATCTGCCTTTTGATTTAAAATATTATCATATATTTCTAGTTTTGAAGAAATTAAATTGGTAAAAGACTCTGTAAATAAGAATCGATAATCAGGAGTAATGATCATTCCTTGAACCATTTTAGGAAGAGAAATAATAAATTCTGGCTGATCATAGGTCATATCGGTAGTTATTTTAAATCCCATTAATAAAGGATTGTTATCTGGTACAGGATAAAATGGATCTAAATAAAAATCTCCAATCCAAAGAATTCCATCATAGAAGGTACAGAAATCTCCTCGATTTATAAGTTTAGTATGTTTTTGACTTTGAATGGTTTTTTTCTTTGTCTCCATTATTTCTTGTAAAGAAAACTCATTAATTTCGTAATCACTAGTAATCCAAACAGTTTCTTCATCTGTAGTAATTCCTCCAACATGATGTGTGTTATCACTACCATCGATTTGCTTAATTTCTAATGTCTTTAAAAGTTTTCCTGTTTTAAAATCAGTAACACTTAAAATACTAACCGTATGTTTACTATTATAAGAAGTTTGTAAAACGGCATCCCAGGTTGAAGAATAAGTCATTCCTTGAGGAACATATTTATTTTTGTTTCCTTGAACAGGAAATACCTCAACATATTTTTTCTGATTCCATAAATAAGAAAGATTTAAACGTAAATAATCGAATAAGAGTATAGAGACCAATACCATAACAATTCCTAAAATAACTTTTAAAATCAATTTCACTATTTTCATATTACCATCCTTCTAAACTAAAAATAGTATAACATAAAAAACATTTTTGTTATAATAATTTAGGGGGATTCTTATGGATTTATATAAAGAATTATTAAACTTAGTAGATCAACAATTGGAAGAATTAATCGCTCGAAGAATAAAAGAATTAGAAACAAAAGAAGAACAAATACAACTCATTGGTTTTCCATTAGAAGAAAATCCAACGGAGTATTATTTAACAGATATGGATCCAATTCATTCATTTGATCTAAATATAGTATGTGGTTATGATGGATATATTCCAAGAGGAACCAAAATTGTCTATGGTTTTTCTTATAATCCGAATAATGGTGTAGCAAGTAATAATGGAAAGTACTATTACTTAGATGATGATCATTATATTTATGATTTCTGTCAATTTATAAAAAATCAAGAAGTAGCAAATGACTATGAATTATTTGAATATTTATTAGACTTTTTAAAAGATTATTTTAAAGAGATACCAAGAATTACTAGAACGGAAATGCATCAATTAATTCGTGATAAAAATGATAGAAATTATAAACCCATTCGAGAACATGATTTTAGTTCTTTTAGAGGAAAAGGAAATGCAGAATGTAGTGAGTATAGTATAGCTGCTCAAAATATCTTAAGTGTTTTGGGCTATCAAAGTATGTATTTGCAAGGAACTATAAAAGTGGGAAATGAAGAAGAAATTCCTCATGCCTTTAATGTTGTAACGATTCATGAAGATGATATAGAAAGAAACCTTTTAGTAGATTTTACCAATCATACGAGAATCATAGATGTTCATCATCAATGGGTAGCCAATACACCTTATATATTAGAATTAGATTGTTCCATAGAAGAGTTCAAACAAAAATGGTTAACAGGTCATCAAGAAACACAAGAAGACTTTCAATATATGATTCTAGATTCTATGATAATGAAAGTTGGTATCAATAGAATGAGACAATACTGGTTAGAAAGAGAAATAGGGATTCAAAAAAAAATCAAAAAATGATAAGAATATGTTATAATAGACTTAGCAATCTAAAATGATTGAAATAGGAGGATAGAAATGTTTGATTTAAAAGGGAAAGTTGCCGTTGTAACTGGAGCATCATCTGGTCTTGGAATGCAAATGGCAAGAGGTTTTGCTAAACAAGGAGCAGATTTAGTAATTTTAGCAAGACGAGTTGAAAAGTTAGAAGAATTAAAAAAAGAATTAGAAGCAGAAGGAAGAAAAGTATTAGCAGTAAAATGTGATGTAACATCAACAGAAGATATTAATAACGCTGCTGCTGCTGCAGAACAAGAATTTGGACATGTAGATATCTTAGTAAACTGTGCAGGTTCATCAAAAGACAAAGGTGTTTTAGAGATGAATGATGAGGAGTGGGATTTCACCATTGCCACAGATGAAACTTCAGTATTCAAAATGACTAGAGCATTTGGAAATATTATGAAGAAAAATAATTATGGTAGAGTCATTAATATTGCATCTATGTATGGTATGGTAGGAAATACAGAAATTCCAACAATTGCTTACCACTCATCAAAGGGAGCTGTTGTAAACTTTACAAGAGCTGCTGCAGCTGAATTAGCACCATATGGAATTACTGTTAACTGTATTTGTCCAGGATATTTCTATACAGAATTAACAACAGCTGTATTAGATACAGAAATGTTCCAAGCATTTGCAAACAGTCACGTACCAATGAAGCGTTATGGAAAAGAAGGAGAATTAAACGCTGCTGCTATCTTTTTAGCAAGTCAAGAGGCTAGTTATGTAACCGGAGTTATTTTACCAGTTGATGGTGGATATACTTGTGTATAAACAATAAAAATAATGTTTACAAAAAAGGCAATGAAGCCTTTTTTTGATAGAAAGAAGGAAGAATATGAACCGTAGAACGAAGACAAAAACCATTCAAGTTGGCAAAATAGAATTAGGGGGAAATAATCATGTTATCATTCAATCCATGACGAATACAAAAACAAAAGATGTAGATAGTACGGTAAAACAAATAATAGAACTAGAAGAAATGGGTTGTGAAATCATACGAGTTGCTTGTTTGGATATAGAAGACGCCAAAGCAATAAAAAGAATTAAAAAACAAATTCATATTCCAATCGTTGCCGATATTCATTTTGATTATAAAATAGCCTTAGAAGCCATAAAAAGTGGAGTAGATAAAATTCGTATTAATCCCGGAAATATTGGCTCAAAAGAAAATATAAAAAAAGTGGTAGATGCTTGTAAAGAAAAACAAATTCCGATTCGAATTGGAGTAAATAGTGGTTCCCTTGAAAAAGATCTATTAGTAAATGGTAAAGTAACAGCCAAAGGACTAGTGGAAAGTGCCAAAAGACATGTCGAAATATTAGAAGACTTAGATTTCTATGATATTTGTATATCCTTAAAAGCATCTGATTTGGATTTATGTATAAAAGCCTATGAAGAAGCAGCCAAAGAATTTCCCTATCCATTACATATAGGAATTACCGAAGCAGGGACCTCTTTTAGTGGAACTATTAAATCAAGTATTGGTTTAGGTGTATTACTGCGTGAAGGAATTGGTAATACCATCCGTGTTTCATTATCCGATGAACCGAAAGAAGAAGTACGAGTTGCAAAAGAAATATTAAAGGACTGCAATTTGTATACTAAATCTCCGAAATTAGTATCCTGTCCAACGTGTGGGCGTACTCAAATTGATTTAATTCCCATTGCCAAAGAAGTAGAAGAATTCCTCCAAACCATTTCCGCTGATATAACGGTAGCTGTAATGGGCTGTGCCGTCAATGGCCCAGGAGAAGCCAGAAGTGCAGACATAGGAATTGCTGGTGGAATCAAAGAAGGATTATTATTTAAAAAAGGAGAAATCATTAAAAAAGTACCTCAGAGCCAAATTGTAGATGTTTTAAAAGAGGAAATTCAAAAAATGATATAACTACCAAATTAGGTAGTTTTTTCTTTTAGGAAAATCAAAATCATGATATGATAATACTAGAATAAAGAGGTGTATTGAAATGAACCAAAATCATTATTATACCATGCCAATCGATGAAGTTCTTCAAAAGCTTCATACATCTTCCGAAGGATTAAGGCAACAAGAAGCACAAAAAAGAATAGAACGATATGGAATGAATGAACTTCCCAAAAAAGAAAAAGATAGTATTATTGTCATTTTTCTAAAAGAATTAATAGATCCAATTGTGTTATTACTAGGAGTTGCAATTATAGCATCTTTAATAGTAGGGGAAACAGTTGATGCAATTGCTATTTTCTTAATTGTTCTAATAGATTTATTACTAGGAACCATTCAAGAGTATAAGGCAAATGAAACAGCCGAATCATTAGAAAAATTAGTTCCAGAAAAAGTAAAAGTACTAAGAAATGGTAAAGAAGTAGTCCTAGATTCAAAAGAATTAACAGTAGGGGATATTGTTCTTTTAGAATCGGGAGATAAAATATCTGCAGATCTTCGAATCCTAGAGTCTCATAATGTAACAGTAGATGAATCCATACTAACAGGAGAGAGTTTAGGAGTTGAGAAAAATTCAAAAAGATTAACAAAAAATTGTCCAATCTCCTCACAGAGCAATATGGTATTTGCCGGAACAACAGTCATAACAGGAAGAGCAATAGCAGTTGTTACACAAGTAGGAATTCATACAGAAATTGGTAAAATAGCAACAACCATTCATGAAACAAAAGAAGAAAAGTCTCCATTAACCATTCGAGTAGAAACGTTTTCAAAACAAATAAGTATTACGATTGGCTGCTTTTCAATTCTATTAGCTATTTTACTATTTATAAAAGGAATACAACCTCAAGAAATCATATTATCAGTCATTGCCCTTGCAGTATCTGCCATGCCAGAAGGCTTGCCACTGGCTCTTACAATGGCATTAACGATTGCATCCAATAAAATGGCTAAACACAAAGTAATTGCCAAAAAATTACATTCTGTGGAAGCTTTAGGAAGTTGTACGGTTATTGCGAGTGATAAGACGGGAACCTTAACAGTAAATGAACAAACAGCCAAAAAAATCGTATTACCCAACGATTACGAATATATGATTAATGGCTCTGGTTACCATGTTGATGGAAATGTAGTTGGAAAAAAACTAGAATATGCTAAAGAAATTGCAACACTAGGAGTCATCAATAATGAAGCAAAATTCACAGAATCAGAACAAATAGGCGATTCCGTTGATATTGCTTTTCTAGTTCTTGGAGAAAAAATGCACGTAAAAGAAAAGGTAGAAATTCTAGAAACCATTCCTTATGAGTCTGTCAATAAATATTCTGCAGTTTTCTATAAAAAAGATGGCGATGTATATTGTACAATGAAAGGGTCCCTAGAAGTAGTTTCTTCTTTCTGTAATAAAATCAATTTTCGAAAAGACTTTAATAAAGAAAAAATAGAAGAACAAAATGAAGCATTATCCAAAGATGGTTATCGTGTAATTGCTATCGCAAATGGGAAAATAAAAGAACAAGAATCTTATCAAGAAAAAGATATTAAAAATCTAACATTCATAGGCCTAGTTGGATTTATGGATCCGATTCGTAAAGAAGCAGTATCTGCAATCAAAAAATGCAGAGAAGCAGGAATCAAAGTGCTCATGATTACAGGAGACCATCCTCTAACAGCCTTTAAGATAGCCAAAGATTTAAAATTAGCCAAAACAATGGAAGAAGTCACAACAGGAATTGAAGTAGAAGAATATTTAAAAAGAGGAAATAAAGAATTTGACTCTTTCGTAAAACGAAAAAAAATATTTACGAGAGTAACACCATTAGAAAAATTAAAAATCATTGAATCTCTCAAAAGGCAAGGAGAATTTGTCGCGGTTACCGGAGATGGAGTAAATGACTCTCCTGCTTTAAAAGCTGCTAATATTGGAATTGCTATGGGAAGTGGTACAGATATTGCTAGAGAAACATCTAAAATGATTGTAATGGATGACAATTTTAATTCCATTGTCAACGGTGTTCTAGAAGGAAGAGTAGCCTATGCCAATATTCGAAAAATCATTTATTTTTTAATTTCCTGTGGTCTAGCAGAAGTACTATTCTTTGTTTTATCCATTATTTGGAATTTGCCAATGCCATTATTAGCAATCCAACTTTTATGGTTAAACGTAGTAACAGATGGAATCCAAGATATTGCACTATCATTTGAAAAAGCAGAAAAAGACGTTATGAAAGAACCACCAAGAAATCCAAAAGAAAGTTTATTTGATAAAACATTAATAAATGAAATTGTTGTTTCCGGAACTTTAATAGGAACCATAGTTTTTATTCTTTGGATTTATTTATTAAAAATAAAAAATATGGACGTTTCATTAGCCAGAGGATATGTAATGGCATTAATGATTATCATTCAAAACATTCATGCTTTTAATTGTCGAAGTGAAAAGAAAAGTACCTTTGCGGTTCCATTAATGAGTAATAAAATATTTATACTAGGAGTATTTGGATCCATCATATTAGGAATTGCAGCTTTAGAAATCAATCCTTTAACTACATTTCTAAAAACCAATCATATTCCATTCAATGATGTATTATCTTTACTAGCATTAGGGCTAGTCATATTATTCATTATGGAATGTTATAAAAAAATTAAATATCATAAGGGACACTAGACTATGATATAATAAAAAAAACGATGGGAGGAATTCTCAATGATAAACCCAATTGAAGATATAACAGAAATTAATCAAGAAAAAATAATCAATCAAATCCGATGCTTAGGAATTGATATGATCAAAGAAGCAAATAGTGGACATCCCGGAATAGTATTAGGAGCTGCTCCTATATTATATACATTGTATGCTCATCAATTACGTTATGATTCAAAAGATCCAAATTACTTTAATAGAGATCGTTTCGTAATGTCAGCGGGACACGGATCTGCATTACTTTATGCAACACTATATATGGCAGGCTTTCCAATCACATTAGAAGATCTAAAACAATTTCGCCAAATTGATTCTATAACACCTGGTCATCCAGAATATGGAGTAACACCTGGTGTGGATTGTTCAACAGGTCCACTAGGTCAAGGAATTGCAACAGCAGTAGGGTTGGCAATGGCTGAGGCAAATTTACGAACACGCTATAATGGCTTAATTGATCATTATACATACGTATTATGTGGTGATGGAGATTTAATGGAAGGAATCTCATACGAAGCATGTTCTCTAGCAGGATCTTTAAAACTAAATAAATTAATAGTATTATATGATTCAAATGGAATCTGTTTAGATGGAAAAGTAAGTGACTCCTTTAATGAGAATATTTCAATGAGATTTATTTCTCAAGGTTGGAATGTCATTACAGTAGAAGATGGAAATAACTATGAATTAATCAATCAAGCAATTGAAGAAGCAAAAACCAGTACCGAAAATCCAACTCTTATTCAAGTAAAAACAACAATTGGTAAATATTCAGAATTAGAAGGAACCAATAAAGTACATGGAACTCCATTGTCAGAAGAAGATATTACCAAAGTTAAAACAAAATTAGGAATTCGTGATATTCCTTTTGCAATCAGTCAAAACTTATTAGAAGAATTTGCCTACATTGTAGAAAAACGCTGTTCAAATATAAAAGAAGAATGGGAAGAAAAATTACATTCCCAATCAGAAGAAATTCAAAAAGAAATCGAATATTTTCAAAACAGTGATAAATCCATAAAATGCACAGAGTTATTCTATGATGCTCCTGAATCAAAAGTAGAGTCAACCAGAGAAACTTCATCAAAAGTATTAAACTCTATTATCAAAGGCAACCCTCATATTTTAGGAGGAAGTGCTGATTTATTCTCAACCAATAAAACTTACATTAAAGATGCTGGTAACTTCCAACGAGAGAATTATTTAGGACAAAACATCTACTTTGGAGTACGTGAACATGCGATGGGAGCTATCCTAAATGGTTTAGCACTTCATGGATTCCGTTCTTATGGATCAACATTCTTATCATTCAGTGATTATTTAAAGCCGTCACTACGTCTTTCTGCTATGATGAATTTATCCAATATATTCATCTTTACACATGATTCCATTAGTGTAGGGGAAGATGGCCCAACACATCAACCAGTAGAGCAGTTATTAATGTTAAGAAGTTTACCAAATTTAGACGTATTCCGACCAGCTGATGCCAATGAAGTAATTGGATCGTATAAAGCAATATTTGAAAAAAGTGAAGGACCAAGTGCTATTACATTAGCTAGAAACAATGTTCCAATCTTAGAGGAAACCAAAGCCAATGAAGTAGAAAAAGGTGGTTATATTGCCCTAGATCCAATGAAAAAACCAATGGGAATTGTTATATCTAGTGGAGAAGAACTTCATTTAGTATTAGAAGTTGCCAAAAGATTAAGAGTCAAAGGAATTGATATTCGAGTAGTGTCTATGCCAAACTTAGGAAGATTCTTAAAACAAGAAGATGAATACATTGAAAATATTTTACCAGTAGAAATTCGCAAAATTGTAGTAGAAGCATCCTCAAGCTATTCATGGAATAAATTAATCTATAATAGTAAATATTTAATTACCTTAGATCAATATGGAGCTAGTGGTAAAAAAGAAGATGTTTATCGAAAATTTGGCTTTGATATAGATTCACTAGAAGAAAAAATAGAAAATCTATTAAAATAGATAAAAAAGCAAATAATGATATTATTTGCTTTTTCTATCCCATATATGACATGATAAGACTATCCTCTTCTATCAATAATGTACAAATTCTATCCTCAATAGTCATATAATAATTCTTCCACGATGAAAGAATAACATAGAAATACTGTATATTTTCTCTACAATTTGTAGAGAAGTAGAATGATTATAACAGAATCAAGAGCATTTTAAATAGTAAGAGTTATAAATGACTTGCAGAAATAGATAAAATTCGTTACAATACAAGTAAGGAGATGAAAATATGTTACATGATATATTAATATTATTAGTAGGAATATTAATTGGCGCAGTAATTGGATTTTTTGGAGCTCGCTTATTCATGAAAAAGTATTTGAAACAAAATCCACCAATTAATGAAGATATGATTAAAGCATTAATGATGCAAATGGGAAGAAAACCAAATCAAAAACAAATTAACCAAATGATGAAAGCAATGGAGAAATATCAATAGATATTTCTTTTTCATTGACGAAAAAAGGAAAAAATGTTATAATAGGCAACAAATTAAGGGGGATTATTATGACAACGAATTCAAATGAAGGAACAACGAAGCGAATGCCTTCAGACGCAAAAATAAACGAAGCATTAAATGAAGGGAAAATGGTGTTTATTTCTAATAATTATTTATTTATGATTTATTTACCAAAAATAATCACAAATAAAATGATTCAAGACATGCAAACAAAAATTAAAGATTTTTCGAAAATAAATACAAATGGTACCATTATTTTTAAACAAAAAGGGAAGCCAGATAAAAGAGCAAATATTGAAGAAGCTTTACAATATGTCAAAACATTAGTAAAAACAAAAGAACAAGAAGAGAATGAAAATAAAGATAACTATCAAAAAGCATTACTTGTTCATTTAATGGAAAATGATATAACCATTTATAGTTATTTCTTAAAAGTAGGAGAGTACTATCATTCAAAAGAAGGATTATTAGAACCATTTGAACTAAAAAATCCATTTATAACTGAACAAGATAAGCAAGACCTTCAAGATGAAAAAGAAGATGTGAATTCTTTTGCAACAAGAATAATAAAAAGAATGAGACAACATATAATACCAGAAAAAGAAATATCCGAGCAAAAAGTAAAAGATGATGTTCAAATTCGTCTAAGTAGAAGAGGGCTTAGCCATATTACGTTAGAACATATAAATGTACCACAATTAGATACAGCCGATGGATTTAGAGTAGCAAAAAGACCTAGAGCAAAGAAAAAAGATATTAGTGGTTATGATCATCAAGATGAATCAAAAATAGATGGTAAAATTACGAAACCGATTTCAGAATTTCCGTTAGATGATGGACAATATATCAATTTTAGTGAATACTTGAATCATTTCAAAGCAATTTACCATACTCCATTATTTCAAGATCAAAATGGCCAAACCCTAGACTTTGCTGTAGTTGCAGAAGCTGCATTAGTTTATTGTCGAACAGCTGGAGCATTTTGGTATGGTAAAGAATATAAAGAATTAGAAATAAAAACACTAGCAGATTTAGAAAAAGCATATACAGGGGAAAAAGGAAATTTCAAGGGAAAAGTATTAACAAAAGGTTTATATGTAAAAAAAGAGGTATTACAAACTTTTTTTGATAGTTTTAAAGTATTTAAAACGGTTACAAGCGATATTCCAGTGCAAAAATAAAGAAACCATCTTGGTTTCTTTTTTTTATAGAGAATGTTATAATAAAAATGAACGGATCGTGATAACATGAAAGATTTTAAAGAAAAATTAAGTCTTGTTCCAACAAAACCAGGTAGTTATCAAATGAAGAATAAAGATGGTGTAATTATTTATGTTGGAAAAGCAAAAAATTTACAAAGAAGATTAAGAAGCTATTTTACTAGAACCGTTACTGGTAAAACTAGAATGTTAGTAGAAGATATTGACGATTTTGATTATATTGTTACCTCTTCTGAATTAGAGAGCTTAATATTAGAAATAACACTCATAAAAAAATACGATCCAAAATATAATATATTATTACGAGATGATAAATCTTATCCATATATTGAATTAACAAATGATAAATATCCTACTTTAAAAATTATTCGTAATGTCAAACGTAAAAAAAATAAAAATCACTTATATGGACCATATCCCAATGTAAGTGCTGCAAGAAAAACAGTCAATATCATTAATAGAATATATCCTCTTAGAAAATGTGATACTTTGAAAAAAGAATTATGTTTATATTATCATATCCATGAATGTTTAGGATATTGTAAAAAAGAAATTGATCCTACACGAATTGAATCTATGAAAAAAGAAATTATATCGTTCTTAAAAGGAGACCCTGATTTCATTACCAAAAAAATACAAGAAGAAATGGAAAAAGCATCAGAGATGATGAATTATGAAAAAGCTCTAGAATTAAAAAATATGTTAGAAGATATAGAAACAACACTAAGACGTCAAAAAATAGATTTAAATAAAGATTATAACTTTGATTTAATCAATTATTATAATGATAATAATTACATTAGTATAGAAATATTCTTTATCCGAGATGGATTGTTATTTGGAAGACATAATGAAATATTATCGTCGATTGGAGATACCGAAAATGAAGTAGTAGAATATATTATAAAATTCTATGAAAAAGGTCTTCTACCACATGAATTATTAATTCCAGATAATTTGGAAAAGGAATTATTGGAAGCTTACTTTGAAAAAAAAGTTACTTGTCCTCAAAAAGGAAAACTAAAAAGTTTATTAGATTTAGCTAGAGAAAATGCGAAAGAACAACTAGAATTACAAGAAGAAACTTTAAAAAAAGATGATGAAGAAAGAATCAAAGCTTTAGAAGAACTAGGGACATTATTAAATATAAAAGACCTACATCGTATGGAATCATTTGATAATTCCCATTTATTTGGTACTTTTTATGTAGGGGGAATGGTTGTATTTGATGATTTTTTACCGAATAAAGATTTATATCGAAAGTATAAAATATCGCCAGAAGTAAAAGATGATTTAGGAGCAATGAAAGAAGTCATCTATCGAAGATATTTTAAAACAATCATGAATGAAATGTATACACCAGATTTAATCGTTATGGATGGTGGTCAATTACAAATCAGTGCCTGCAAAGAAATCTTAGATTCATTAGGATTAAAAATACCAATTATTGGACTTGTAAAAGATAAAAATCATCGAACTAGCTTTATCATGAATGAAAAGTATGATATACTAACTGTAGATAAAGATTCCAAACTATTTTTATTCTTAAGTAAGATTCAAGAAGAAGTTCATCGCTATGCTATTTCTTATCATAGAAATATCAAAGCCAAAGGAGCCTTAACAAGTGTACTAGAAGTAGTACCAGGAATTGGAGAAGTAAGAAAAAAAGAATTATTAAAAAAATTTGGATCTCTAAAAAGAATAAAAGAAGCCACAACAGAAGAATTAACAGAAGTAGTTGGGAGAGATTCGGCAGTAAAACTAAAAGACTATTTAAACATCCTTGATAAAGGAGAAACATTATGAATAACAATGGATTTACATTAATAGAAATATTAGGAGCAGTAACAATTTTAGGAATACTAAGTATTGTAACGATTGGAGCCTATACAAAATATATTTATCCACCTATGGAAATAATGCTTTCTTACAAACAGGACACTCTGGTGGTCAAGCTAAAGAACATGAACAAAAAATTATAGCAAACATTATCTTTTATATGGTTGCTAAACAATATATATAAGAATAAGAAAGAAGGATTGATGAATATGTTAAGAAAAAATCAAAAAGGATTTACGTTAATTGAAATTTTAGCGGCTATTACAATTTTAGGAATTCTATCAATTATCACATTATTGGCATATACAAAATATATTGATATTTCAAGAGATAAAGCATACAAGATGTTAATTCAATCAACAATAAGTGCTATGGATAATTATATGATGGATCATCCTACAACAGAAGTGATTACAATGGAAGAATTATATGCAGGAGAATATTTAGAGAGACCATCAGATCCTCAAAATAATGCTAAAACATGTAATGGTAAAGTTCGTGTTCAAAAAATAGAAAATGAAAATGGAATTGATCAATATGATTATAAGATAAGTATGTGTTGTGAAAACTTCAATTATACCTATCAAGATGAGGGAAGGGTTCGTGTCAAAGACAATTATTGTAGATTATTGCCATACGATATAACCCAAATTAAAGAAATAAAAGTATTACATGTTTATCCAAACAAAACATATAAGGATAAATTAAAAGATTGGATGGAGAAAGACAAAAGTGACAATGAAACAATTGGAAAAGGAATTATTAAAGTAGAACCAGTTTATATAGTGGATTTTAACAATAATCCAGGAAAATATATGAAAGAAGATAGTGGCGATTGGAAATATGATGAAATCGTTTTTGGTTTTTCAGACTGCAATTCGGGAAAAGATTTAAGTAATGCCGCATCACTCATGGTGGAAGAATACTTAAAAGATGATATGCCAGTTGTATTTGGTCATGATACCGTAATCTATAGTAATAATCCAAGTTGTGGAATTCATTATAATTTTAATTATCTAGCCAAGTATGTTAATGTTGTTTTAGCAGATGCCCTTAATTCAGATCCAAATAGGTATAGCAGAATAGAAATTGTACGTGAAGGAGTCTTTACATCATATCCATGGAGAATTGGATTTGTAGGTGACAAATTGACCATTCAAAAAAGTCACGTATCCAATCAAGTAGCCTTTGGAGATGTTTGGATTATCTTCCCTGATAAAGAAGGAGAATATCATAAAAAGATTTATCTTTCAACCTACAAAAATAATGCTTTTATCCAAACCGGACATACAGAAGGTAATGCTACATTAGTGGAAAAAAAGATATTGGCTAATACACTTTTCTATATGTATGCCAAAAAATTTATACATGATTAATACATCTCTGATGTATTTTTCTTTCGCAAAAAGCGAAAAAAGTTTATAATAATAAAAGAGGTGAAGGCAATGAGTAAGATACAGGTAATGGACGAAATATTGGCCAATAAGATAGCAGCCGGTGAAGTTGTTGAAAGAACAATGAATGTTGTAAAAGAATTAGTAGAAAACTCCATTGATGCAAGAAGTACTGAAATATCCATCAAATTAATCGATTCTGGAGTTAAAGAAATAGAAGTAATGGACAATGGAATCGGAATGGATGAAGCAGATGCGAAAATGGCCTTCGAAAGACATGCAACCTCAAAATTAAAATCTTTAGATGACTTATTCTATATTGAATCATTAGGTTTTAGGGGAGAAGCACTTCCTTCAATTGCTAGTGTTTCTAATATTCGCTTAAAAACGAGTGATGGAAAAGTAGGAACCATTATAACCATGTCTGGTGGAAAAGATCAGAAAGTGGAAAGATCCGATCTTCAAAAAGGAACAACAATCACCGTATCAGATTTGTTCTACAATACACCAGTTCGTTTAAAATACCTAAAAAACTTATATACAGAATTAGCCTATATTACAGAATATGTAAATAAAATGGCCTTATCTTATCCAAATATAAAGTTCACTTTAATCAATAATGATAAAGTTTTATTACAAACAGATGGTAATGGAGATCTATTAAAAGTAATCTATGAAATCTATGGAATTGATATTACGAAAAAGATGATTCCAATTCAAGGAGAAAATGATGACTATTCTATTCATGGATATATATCATTCCCAGAAATCACAAAAGGGAATCGAAATTCTATCACAACTTTTGTCAATGGCAGGGTCATTAAAAACAATGAAATCAATAAGTGTATCATCGATTGCTACCACACCTATATTCATAAGGATCGATATCCAATTATCATACTAAATATTGATGTTGATCCAATCTTAGTAGATATTAATATTCATCCAACAAAAATGGATATAAAGTTTTCTAAAATTGATTCTCTAAAAGAATTACTAATAAAAGAAATTACAAAAAAACTAGAAGAATTAACTCTAATTCCAGAAGTATCTGTACGAGATTATGAATCGGTACGAGAAGTCAAGAATCAAGTATCTTTAATTCCAGAAGAGAAAAAAGAAGAAAAAACATCATATGAAGAAATGAAACTAGACTTTGAAGTTCAAGAAGAAAAAAAAGAATATACAAAACCAGTAGAAAAGGAAGAAGAAAAAGAAGGAGAAGAACTAGAAGAAAAAAAAGTACGTATCAAAAAAATGATACCCCGTGGAGTAGTTTTAATGACCTATATTGTTGCAGAAAATGAAGATGGTATGTATTTAATAGACCAACATGCAGCAGCAGAGAGAATTAATTATGAAAAAATATTAAAACAAATGAAAGAAAAACCACAACCAATTGACTTATTAGTTCCCATTAAAATAGAACTTCGCCCAGAAGAATTTATTTTAATCAAAGAAAAAATAGAATTTCTAAAAGAACAATGTTTTGAAATCGAAGAGTTTGGAAATAATACAGTGATTATTAGAAGTCATCCAAATTGGATTCCTGAAGAAAAATCAGAAGAAATGATTCGTAAAATGATTGATATTATTTTAGAGAAAGGATCCTTTGACTTTGATCAATTCATTTGGAGAATGGCTGCAACAACTGCTTGTCGTATGTCGGTAATGGCAAATACTTATATTTCTCCAGAAGATCAGGAATGGATTTTAGAAAATATTCGTTACTGTGAAAATCCATTTACTTGTCCTCATGGAAGACCAACGATTATTACGTATACAAAATATGAATTAGAAAGATTATTCAAGAGACAACTTGATTAATCTTTTTCATTTACAATGAAATAATAATTA
>CACZOQ010000008.1 GCA_902782835.1 uncultured Erysipelotrichaceae bacterium
AGAATATCCAAATCCAAGAAACAGAAAAAATCCTAAACATAACATTAGGATAATTTTTCTTTTTCGAACATTTACCGCTACTCTTCTCCGTTTCATATTCTCTCCTACTATCATTATTTTATCAAAGAAAAACAATGACATGAAGAGAATGAAAACATAAAATCAGAATTAGACAAAAAATTGACAAAAAAAGAATTCATTTTAAACTAATTCATTTAAAATAGAATTCATCTCTTCAACCTCTTCACTAGTAGTTTCTTGTAACTCTTGTTCTTTATGAAACCAAGCTGGTAAGTTTTCTTCTTTTTTTGAAGAAGTTTTCTCTTTCTTATCCTCTTTTTCATTCTTGATTTTATATAGTTTTTTATGTTCTTTTTCCGTATAGCGCATAGCTTCTTCTACCGTTTCAATATTTAGTCTTTTCCATTGACCAGCTAATGTTTCTACAAAACTTTTAGTTAGTTTTTCATCATTTACTTTTAAAACATAACTAATTAAAACATTCACAACACCTGTAGGTAATTTTTGTTCAACCAACAAATTTTCAATTAATCGTTTATCACGATCTGTTGGTTCCGCTCCTTTATACTTTGCTTTTAATAACTGATAAGGAGTAATATTTTCAAAAGTATAAACCATCTGTGCCCATTTAGAATTATCACCTTTCGGTTTCTTTAAATACTCTGGTTGACGATTATAAATTAAAGTTGGTAAATTACCAGCATTTTCAAATTGATAATAATCCCTACAACTTTTTCTTAATAATGTTTTATCAATTAGTCCTTTTTCATTAATACAATTCCGAATAATTCCCTGCATATCTAAAGTACTTAAACCATAAATAAAACTCAAATTATTAATTAATTCTCGGACTTCATCAGAAAAACATTTATCTTGAATTTGATCTTCAGGAATACTAGATATTATTAAAGAAAAATCAATTCCTTTATGAATTAAAATATTATTAGAATCTCTCTTCGTAATATCTTCATTCATTTCCATAATAGTTCCTCGAACAGAAGAGAATACATCATCAAAAGAAGAAGTAATATCTTCAAAATCTTTTAAATTAATACGAGGCACTTTAAAATAATTTAGAACTTTTTCATACTCTTTTTTCCCTAAATTATTATAAAGAACAATATTTAATATTGGATGATTAAAAAACTCATGAGCAGATAAAGGAGAAAACAATAAATAAACATATTGATTAATATTATCTTTTTTTAAATACGTTTTTATAAGTCCAACTGCTTCTAGTTTTTCTCTAGCAATTAAAATATCTTCTAATTTCAATTGCATAGTAGCCATTAAATGATGATGGGTTAAGTCATCACTCATTACTTCTTGTTTATCCAAATCATCTAAAAAAGTAGCATATAAACTAGTAGCCGTATATCCAATGATAGGTTGATACAACATAGTCAAAACTTTTTGATCTTTATCTGTAATCACAGTTTTATTAATAACTGTATACGTATCAGCAGGTAAAACACTAATGTTCTTCATCCCTATCACCACCTAACGTTATCATATACCAGAAATAGAAAAAAAGAAAGCATAAAAAAAGGTATTAAAAACAATACCTTATAAAATCAATAATCATAGAAAAATGAATTTGTGTAAAATAAATAAAAGCAAAACTAATTAATAAAAATGGTCCAAAGGGAACTATTTTCTGATTTTTCTTCCATAACATAATAAGTGAAATAGGAAGTGCTAATAAACTACCAAAGAAAATAGCAAATAAACCTAATAAAGGATGAAGAATCAGACCAAAGACAAACATCATCTTAATATCTCCACCACCTAAGGTTTCCTTTTTAAATATAAAGTTACCAATTAACATAATACCATACATAATAGTAAATAAAATAAGACCAGATAGTAGATGAGTAAGAGTAATCATAACTCCATCTTTTAAAGAAAGAATAATTAAAAAGTATCCTACAAAAAAGAATAATAATTCATCAGGAATAATTAAATAAGACATATCAGAAACAGATACGATGATCAACATAGCAACAATACCTAAAGCAATCAGTAATTGATATGAAAAACCAAAAGCAAAAAAAGATAAAGCAAATAATACACCCGTAAAAAATTCCATATATGTAGATAAATCATCAATTTTTGCTTTACAATATCTGCACCGTCTCTTTAAAAATATATAAGAGAAGATAGGAATCATATCCAACATAGATAAAGTATGATGACATTGATCACAATAACTACGATTGGTTAAAAAACTTTCTTTCTTAGGTAAGCGAATTCCTACTACCGTGAAAAACGAACCAAAAAATAACCCCAGAATAAAAAAGATAATTAAATAGACTGTATTCATCTTATAATTACCTCCTTATTGAATCTGACTATAGATAGAGAACATTGGTTGAATAATAGATAGCAAAATAATACCTACGACAACAGCCAAGAAACAAATCAAAATTGGTTCAACTAAACTCTTCATTTGATCAATAACATTCTTATGAAGCATCTGGAAATGTCCAGCAACTTTCTCCATCATCTGACCCAATTGACCAGTTGACTCACCAGTTAAAATCATTTCATATGCAACAACAGGGATTGCCCATTCTCCTTTAAATGCAGAGGAAATAGAGTCCCCACGACCCAAGTTCTCTAAAGTACGGGAAATAATTCTCTTCATAACTTCATTATTAGTAATCTTCGATAAGATTTCCATACTATCTGTAATAAATACACCATGGTTTAATAATGAAGCAAATGTTTTGGTGAAATTTGCAATTTCATTATAAATAATAATATCTTTAAAAATAGGTAAATGCATCAAAATTATCTGAACAGTTTCCCTAAATTTCTGGACTCGTTTATATACCTGATAGAAAATAAAGATAAATAAAATTAAACCAATCAATAATAAGTACCAATTTGATTTCATAAAATCACTAATTGCCATAATAGCAATCGTTAAAGTAGGCAACTTAGCTCCATTTTCTTCAAACATTGCAGAGAATTGTGGAACCAAATATGTAAGCATGAAAACAAGAACACCAAAAGCAATGGTTAATACAACAACGGGATATGTCATAGCAGATTTCATCTGTTTACGTGTTTGATCCATAGAAGTATAATACTCTGCCATATCATCCAATATAGAAGGTAAATCACCAGTCATCTCAGCTGTTTTGACCATGTTAATCAAAAGTTTTGGATATACTTTTTCTTGTAATTCCATTGCATCTGATAAACTTTCACCTTTTAATAATTGATAAACTAATTGATAAAAGCTTTTCTTAATACCAGCTTTTTTACTCTGTTTTGCTAAAATACGAACAGAATCAGCTAAAGGAATACCAGCTTTTAAATATGTTGACAATTGAGTAAGCGAAAAAGACAAGTCACTTGCATTAAACTTGCTAGCTCCAATATCAATATCCATTTTACTACGAACTTTAACTTCTAGGACTTGATAATCCAAAGAAATTAAAAAGTTTCTAACATCATCTTCACTCTCGGCATCAAATGTACCAGATTCTTTTTTTCCAACACCATTAATAATGGTATATCGAAAATTAATAACAGGTCTTTTAACCCTACCCTTACTATCTGTAACAACAGCATTTTCTTCAGGTAATTGAACATCAGGCTGAGCTTCTCCCGCAGAACCAGGCATCGTATTATTATAATTAACAGCCACTAAATTATTAGGAGTCGCATTAGGATTCATAGCAGCAACATTTGGATTAACAACATTAGGATCCATTGGCGCAACATTTGGATTCATAGGAACAGCTGCTGGATTAGCTGCAACTGCAGGATTCCCTGGAACAGGTGGAGCCATAGGTGCTGGTGCAACAGGAACAGCTACTTGTGCTGGAGGGGCTGCAGGTGCTGGTGCTGCATTAGATAAAGCTTCTGCGCTAGCCTTATTCTTTTTGCTAAACATCTTATCCCTCCTTTTTATCCTATCCTAAAATATATTTTAGCACAGAGTTTTTTAATTGGAAATACTAATATTTTAATATTTTCGATAATTGACAGAAAAGAACCAAAAAAAAAGAAGAAAAAATCTTCTTATAATTATTAAAAAAACGATTTACTAGATTGATATTCTCGAAGAAATTGTTCTTTAAAAGAGGCAAAACGATCTTCCTCAATTGCTTTTCGAATTTCTTCTGTTAAATGGATTAAAAAACGAATATTATGAATAGATAATAATCTTCCACCCAACATTTCATCAACACTAATTAAATGGCGAATATAAGCTCTAGAATAGTTTTTACAACAATAGCAATCGCACCCTTCTTCAACAGGTCTAGTATCTTCTTTATACTGAGCATTATTAAAGTTTATTTTTCCATGATGTGTAAAAGCTTGTCCATGTCTTGCAATACGAGTTGGTAAAACGCAGTCAAAAATATCAATTCCCCGCTCAACTCCCTCTAAAATATCAATAGGGTCTCCAACTCCCATTAAATAACGAACCTTATCTTCTGGAAGATATCGAATACCATCTTCAATCATTTGATACATAGTCGGTTTATCTTCGCCAACAGAAGTACCTCCAATACTATAACCATCAAAATCCATTTTAACAGTTTCCTTACAACTATATTCTCTTAAGTCTTTAAATTCTCCCCCTTGAACAATACCAAATAATGCCTGATTCGGATTATTATGTACTTTTTTCCCACGAGCAGCCCAGCGAAGAGTTCTCTCAACACTTTTCTTCATATATTCATAAGAGACGGGATATGGTGGACATTCGTCAAAACTCATCGCAATATCACTATCTAATTTATTTTGAATTTCAATAGACTTTTCAGGTGTTAAAAAAAGTTTAGCTCCATCAATATGGCTTTTAAAATAAACACCTTCTTCTGTAATATCTTTTTCTTTATTCTTAATCAGAGAAAAAACTTGAAAACCACCACAATCCGTAAGAATAGGACCATCCCAATTCATAAATTTATGGAGTCCTCCACACTTAGCAACAATATCTTCTCCTGGACGTAACCATAAATGATATGTATTGGCTAAAATAATGCCACTACCAGCTTCTTTTAATTCTTCTGGTGCAAGCGATTTTACAGTTGCTCTCGTCCCTACTGGCATAAACATAGGTGTATCAAATGTTCCATAATTCGTTTTTATTTTCCCTAGTCTAGCCTTTGTATCTTTGTCAGTCTTTAATAATGTATATTGAATCTTCATAATACTATCCCCTCAATCTCATTTATTATATCTTAGATAAGAAAGATACACAAGAAAAAAAGAGTTATTTTAACCCTCTTCTAGCCATAATATAATCATTATCTACAGAAGTAACAATTCCATGAACGTTAGGTTTATGGTTTCTTTTAAAAGAAAATTTGTCACCTTCATGTAATCCAAATAAAGCCTGACCCATAGGAGAAATTCTCTCAACATAATGAGGCTCTAACTCAGTAGATACTGCATAATTAATCATTTCAAATGTTTTGTGTTCAAACTCCCCATTATCATTCAATATTGAAACAGTAACATGACTACCGATACCAATAGATCCATCTTCTGGAAGTTTTGCAACTCCTCGCTCTAAAAAACGATTAATATTACTTTTACGAACTGCAATACTTAAATCGGAAGTTTTAGAAGGCATTTTTCCCAATTCTTCTGACAACAATAAGGATTGGCTATTCGTTATCTTAAATCTATTTTCATATTCTTCTATATCATTTTCTTTTAATTGACGCAATTCTCTTGAATAAGATTTAGAAATACGATCAGTATAGTGCTTATCACGAATAAATGATACATAATTTTCACGAATTCGATCAATCTCATCAATTGTTAAAGAAACTATTCCACCAGTTGCTTTTACAGTATAAGTAACATTATCTCCTGGCTTTTTACCCCTAACTGCTTGACCAAAATCACTGGAAGATGATGCAAATTGATACATACTAATTGGTCCATATTCTTCAACAAAAGTAAGGCGTTCTCTAGGTGCCCCATCGTCATACGAAAATGAAAATGCTGTCCCAATATCAATTACATCAAAATTTCTTTCACGAACATATTCACAAGAACTTAAAAGTTTATTAATTTCAGATAATTCTGCGGTATTTTGATGAAACTCTGCTTCACTTTGATAATCAATTAAAGAAGAGCAACCTAATCCTTCAATTTGAGTAGTTTCAGAATCATGACGATAAGCAATATGTTTTCTTCTTTTTTCTAATAATTCTTCCTTCTTTTCGCGTAACATTTTTATCTGTTCTGGTATTAATTTCATATTCATCACTCCCAACATGCAGGTCTTATTCTACCACAAATAAAAATTATGTCAACGAAAAATAATATAAGAATTTCTTATATTATTTAATGAACATAGCATCTCCAAAAGAAAAGAATCGATATTGTTCTGCAACAGCAATTTTATAAGCATTTAAAATAGCTTCTCTTCCTGCTAAAGCACTCACTAACATAACCAAAGTTGATTTAGGCAAATGAAAATTTGTAATTAGACCATCAATTCCACGAAAAGTAAATCCTGGATATATAAAAATATTCGTCCATCCAGAACATTCGCAAAACTGGCCATAATCTCTTTGAATAGTTTCTAACGTACGAGTGGTTGTCGTCCCAACCGCAATAATACGTCCACCATTTTTCTTTGTTTGATTTAATAAATCTGCAACATCTTGCTTCATAGAATAAAACTCACTATGCATCTCATGTTCTTCTACATTTGAGACAGATACTGGTCGAAAAGTTCCCAAACCAACATGAAGAGTAACAAAGCAAACAGAAACCCCTTTATCGCGAATCTTTTGAAGCAAATCTTCTGTAAAATGAAGCCCAGCCGTTGGGGCTGCAGCACTTCCAACTTCTTTAGCATAAACGGTTTGATAACGTCCTTGATCTTCTAATTTTTCATGAATATAAGGAGGTAAAGGCATTGTTCCTAGCTCTTCCAGTATTTCCATGAGAATTCCTTCATATAATAATTCAAAATGACGAATTCCTTCATCAAATTCAGCAATACAACGAGCTTTTAATTTTCCATCACCAAAAGAAACAATCGTACCAACCTTAATTCTTCTAGCAGGTTTCACTAAACACTCCCAATTATCTTTCTCCAAATTCTTTAATAATAAAACTTCAATCACAGCACCAGTTTCTTCTTTTACCCCAATCAAACGAGCTGGAAGAACTTTCGTATCATTTAATACCAAAGCATCTCCCTCATTTAAATAATCAATGATATCCGAAAAATGTTTATGTTCAACTTCTCCTGTCATTTTATCTAAAACCATCAAACGAGAAGAATCTCGAACCTTTAACGGTGTCTGTGCAATTAACTCTTCAGGCAATTCATAATCAAAATCATCAATCGTCATTTTAACCCTCCACTCAAAAACACTGAAAGATCAGTGTTCGTTTTCTATATTATACTATGAATCAACAAATAAACCAACATCTTATGGCTTTTCAATTCCTAAAACTTCATAAGCTCTATCCGTAACAACTCTTCCTCTAGCCGTACGTTTTAATAATCCTTGTTGTAATAAGAATGGTTCGTAAACATCTTCAATCGTCGTTACTTCTTCTCCAATTGAACTAGAAAGAGCTTCTACCCCAACCGGTCCACCATTAAAGCGATTAATAATAGCAAATAATAAATCACGATCTGTATTATCAAGACCCATCTTATCAACCTTCAATTTATCCAATGCTTCTTCCGTAATATCTAAAGTAATACTACCATCACCTTTTACCATCGCAAAGTCTCGAACTCTTTTAAATAAACGATTGGCAATTCTAGGAGTCCCACGACTTCTTTTAGCAAGTTCTAAAGCTGCATCTTCATCGATTGAAACATCTAATACACGAGCTGTTCTATTTACAATATCCGTAAGTTCAGAAACCGTATAAAACTGTAACTTATTAATAATTCCAAAGCGATCTCGAAGAGGTGCTGATAAATCTCCAGCTCGAGTTGTTGCCCCTACTAACGTAAAAGGAGGCAAATCAATTTTAATATTACGACTATTTCCCTCAGAACCAACAATAATATCCAAAGAAAAATCTTCCATAGCTGGATATAATATTTCTTCAATATAACGAGGCATACGATGAATTTCATCAATAAATAAAACATCTCCTGGTTCTAATGAAGATAAAATTGCTGCTAAATCCCCACTCTTTTCAATACTAGGCCCACTAGCTGTTTTAATGTTAGAACCTAACTCATGAGCAATAATAAAAGCCAGAGTTGTTTTTCCAAGACCAGGAGGCCCATATAACAATACATGATCCAAAGCTTCATTTCTCATTTTAGCAGCTTGGACAAAAACCTTAATGTTTTCTTTAACATCTTCTTGCCCAATATATTCTTCAATCGTTTCTGGTCGAATCGTATTATCTAAAATATGATCATCCACTAATTCATAATTTTTTAAAATACTCTCATCTCTCATATTAACCTCCTTATTTATCTTTTCCCAAAGCATAAATCATTTTTTTCGTATCATTAGGATCTACTTCTATACAAGATTCTAATAATTCATAAAATTGAAATCGTTTCAATAAATAATCCCAATCAAAAACAAATTCTTCCCCCATACTTTCCAATATTTCAATCGCAATATCATGAAAATGTCGAATCATATTATCAACAAAATCATAAACAATTCTTTTTTTTACATAGTAATCATAAAAAGTATCTACTAATCTCTGTATATCAGTAATAGACACGTCAACATAAACGTCATAATCATCTTCCAACGAATCTAAAATATCTTCAACTTCTTCTAATACTTTATTTTTCTGATAATCAGCCAACGATAATACCTTATTATTCTTATGAGTGGTTACTTTAGAAGTAATTTTAAAGCATCCTTCACTTGTTCTTCTATTGTTAACGAAGTATCTACTTTAGCTAAAACTGGTTTCAATTCTTTTTCTTTATAACCTAAACCAATTAATACTTCACGAAGTTCATTTTCAGTTTCTACTTCATCTTCACTAATACCTACACCAATAAATTCTAATTTTCCTTTTAAATCTAAAATCATTTGTTTAGCAAGCTTATCTCCAATTTTAGGGAATTTTTTTAAATATAAAATATTTTCTCTCTCAATTGCATCCATAATTCCAGTAGTAGAACCAACTGCTAAAATAGGAAGAGCCATCTTACATCCAAGACCTTTAACACTAATCAGTTTCAAAAATAAATCTTTTTCTTCAACCGTCTTAAATCCATACAAAAAATGACCGTCTTCCTGTATTTGCTGATATACAAAAACCTTATATTCATTATTAATCTCAAAGGAATAAGGATTCGATACATAAAGAAGATACCCAATACCATTATTTTCTAAAACAATAGCATTATTCTTTATACATGTAACAATTCCTTTTATATAATCATACATTCTATCAACTCCAATATCATTATAAAACAAAAAAGTTCGATAATCAATTAAATCGAACATTTTTTCTATATTTATGTAAAACTATTCTTTTTTCATTTTATCTAATAGTTCATCTGTATTTTCATCTTCCCCAACTTGCTCTAAAATTTCTTCATTTGGTAAAAACTTCTTACCACGATTTTTCATTTCTTCTTCATGAATCAATACATTATAAGCAACTTTTCCAACTAAAGTTTTAGGAAGTTCATCTCTAAATTCATAATCATATGGCCAAGAGAAACGAGCAAGATTCTTCTCTACTAATTCTTTAATAGAATTTAATAATTCATCTGATTTACGAACATCATCTTTTAATACGATAAATGCTTTAGCAACAGTAACTTTATAAGGATGAGGTATACCAATAACACAGCTCATACGAACCATTGGATGAGAATCAATAACATTTTCAATATTATTAGGATAAACACAATATCCAGAAGTAATAATCATTCTCTTTAAACGCCCTTTAAAATAGACAAAACCGTCTGGATCCATAACCCCTTCATCACCCGTATGAAGCCATATACGACCATCACGATGTTTTCGTAGAGTCTGTTTTGTCTCTTTACGATTATGAATATAACCACTCATAACAGTAGGACCAGTAATTACAATTTCTCCAGCTGTACCATAAGGAACTTCTTTTTCGGTTCCTTCAGCCACAATCTTATAATACATATCAGGATATGGAATACCAATACTTCCTGGTCGATAATTATTAAGTGGTGTAAAACAACTAGCAGCACAACATTCAGTTAAACCATATCCTTCACGAATCGTCGTAGGAGAATGATGTTTCTCTAGCCAGTCATCAAATTTCTTTTTCAGTTCAATGGAAAGAGAATCTCCTCCAGAAATAACACATGTAACATAATCTAATTTCATATGGTTAAAGTTCTTATTTTGCGTCATTGCTTCAAATAAAGTCGGAACACCAACAATGACATTTGGTTCATACTTCTTTAAAATCTTATCAAAGGTTTTAGCATTGAATTGAGGAAGTAAAATGCTCTCCCCACCAAAATATTGAACACAATGAATACAAACAGATAAACCAAATCCATGGAAAATAGGCATAATAGCTAATACTTTATCTTTATCACGTAAACAAGCAACATGTTCAAAGTTTTGCATAGCAGAAGCATTTAAATTTAAATTAGTAAGTTTAACTCCCTTAGGAGTACCCGTCGTACCACCTGAATAAAGAATTGCTGCTATATCCTTACCACGAAACTCATCATCAATCTCTTTCGTATAATCTTTTCCTAAACGAATAAAATCTTTCCAGCTAAGTTTCTTTCCATTACTCTCAACGGTTTCACTATTAATATAATTCATTGGATTTAAAGATTTTAAAGCTTTTGTAATATTAGTAGTAGTATTCGAAGCAGTATAAATAGACTTAATAAGTGGAGGCATTGACTCCCCTACACTAACCGTAATCATTTTTTTAACACGAGTATCTTTTAAAATCTTATCAATTTTCTCCACTGTAAAATCAATCGCAATTAACCATTCTGTTTTTGAAATATTTAAATAATGTTTAATTTCATTTTCAGCTGATAATGGATGAATCATAGAAGCAATAGCCCCTATTTTATTCGCAGCATAAAAAGAAATAATACCTTCTGGTGTATTAGGCATACAAATACTAACAACATCTTTATGCTTTACACCAATCGCTTTAAATGCTCTTGCAACCTCATCAATTTGTTTTAAAAACTCATGATAAGTCTTTCGATTACCATAATAATTATAACTATAATTATTTAAATGTTTACTAGCCGTATATTCAATTAATTTATACGCCGAAAAATCAGGATACTCTAAATGTTCCTTTTCATCTCCATAAAACTTAAGCCAAGGAGCTCGAATACTTTTTCCCATAATATCTCACCTCTTATTATTATACAATAGAAAAAAAATTAAAACAAACAAAAAAGAAGAGTAAACTCTTCTATTTGCGAATTGGTTCATATACAGTTCCAGTAAACCACACTTCTCCACTATCTTTATCACGAATGATATACATATATGGTTTATCAAAACTAATATCAATATCAATCACAGGAATTTTAAAAATATAATCAAAACCTCCAGAAGTTGATCCCTGACCTCCCATTGCAGTAGCTGCCGAAGCTTTAATTCCATCATTAGAAAACTCAATATTAGCTTTATGAACAGCCTTACTGATATGTGTTCCATGTGAACCTGTTATATTTCCAAGATCAGCTTTTGAAGAATCAAAAACATCTGTAATTCCAACTTTTTTCAAATCTTCTAATAATTCTAATTCATATTCAAATTGGAAGAAAGGAATAAATCCTCTAATTCTAGTAGCATATCCCTCTTTAAAACTATCAATTTTAACTTCTTTTAATCCTGAAACAATTGCATTTATTTTTTGAGCATCAGAATTCTCAATAAAAGATGAAAGGTCTTCATTTTTTGGCATAATACCAACATATTGTAATGTCATGCCATCATAGGTTTGTAAATCTTTTGCAAAAGATTTAACATTATCATCATCGTAAATTAAGAAATCAGTTGAAGTCGCACCAGTACCATAGTTACCTTTAATTTGTTCTATATATTTGTCCAAATATTTATTAACATCGGATTCTCCATATCCACTGGCAATCCAACTCTTTCCTTCATCTGATTGTAACCATTTTTCATATTCAGGCTTAACAGTTTCACGAATTTTCTCTTCTCCAAGTTCTTTGATAATATCATATCGATTATAATCGGCTAAAATATCGGCTCCTTTGGTTTTTTCTTGACCATTAAAAATATGTTTATTAGTACTGTCTCCAAAAAACTGCTCATTAGAGTCATATGACACACTTACTGCAGAATAACTCGTAGTTGCATCCTCATCCAATTTTTCATGGGCATAACTAACTCGATAATCTCCATAAGTTCCAAATCCTTCTTTACCATTCAAGCAAGGAATTTTATGACTAGTCTCACAATGAATTTGATTATTCCAATTCATGTCTATTGCTAAAGCATTAATCAAAAAGAAATCATATTCACTTACATCATCTAATAAATTATTTACTAATTTAAATGTTCTGTCACTTACCCAATTGTTGATATTTTCTGGGCTAGCGAAAGAATCCAATATTACATCCGCATTATACTTTTCTTTCAAATTATTTGTATAAGCTTCTTTTACAGATTCTTTAAAAGTATCACGAATAAACATAGCATTAGCAAAACTCATATGTTCATTGTTTGGATATTGCTTAGCTTTATAATCTCCTATAACAGCATCGATTTGTTTTTTAGTTTCACCACTGGCTCCTTCACCAAGCATCTCTAATGCATACTTAATAGATAATGGACTATATACCTTATTTTTTGCTTCATTTTCAAGTTTTAAAAAATACAAATCAAAATCTTCTAAAGAATTA
Organism: uncultured Erysipelotrichaceae bacterium; assembly: GCA_902782835.1. Taxonomy (GTDB): domain Bacteria; phylum Bacillota_I; class Bacilli_A; order RF39; family UBA660; genus UBA3789. The sequence continues at coordinate 12,866 of CACZOQ010000008.1, forward strand.
CCAGATAAACGATATTTAGAATATACTTCTTTTGAATCTACTTTTGTCTTTTCACTCTTAGTAGGTTTTTGAACCATTCCAAAATAGTAATAGCATCCACCACCAATTACCAAAAGTAGTAAAAGTATCAAGATAGGAGCAATACTCTTTTTCTTTTTTTCTGAAGTAACAGGTCGAACGACTTCTTCTGGTTTTTGTTCTGCCGCTACTCCAACTTCTTGTTTTTCTTCAACAGTATTATTTTCTTCCACAAAATCACCTCTATTATTATTATAGCAAAGAAATAAATTATGAAAATATAATTTAAATAATACAATTGTAAATTGACAAAAAAAAGAAAGTTATTTTACTTTCTTTAATAAACTTTTAATATATTGTTTTGCTTGAAGGATTCTTTCTCTTAAATTCTCTTTTATTTTAGGAAATAATACAGGTGCTATAAAAACTAAAAACCATAAACAATCAAAATAATTTCCAACAATTAAAGAATATATCACTAAAACAATTAAACCAATTAATAATAACAATAAACAAACAATGACCATTAAATTTGTAAAATTATTAAAGTTTCTTCTACCTTGAAAATCTACATCTTTTCTTTTTATTAATTGATCAGCTCTTTCTTGAAAACGTTGAAATCTTTCTTCTAAATCTTCTATAGAAGAAATCTTATCGTTAGAAGTATAAAGATCTTCTCGATATAAAACCTTATAATCATCTTGAATACTTAAATCTACATTTTTATAATTTCCAATATCTAAATCAATAGAAAACTCTTCTTCAAACATTTTTAATAATCGATTTCGACATTTCATAGAAATAAAACTAGATTCATTAATATATACTTTTAATTGTTTATTCATATTCTGAATCTTACTTGTATCACTCATAGCATCCTCCTTGAAGAAATAACCTTTTAATCTTCTTTTAAATTATAATATACATCTTGAACATCATCTAAATCTTCTAATGAATCTACTAAATTTAGAACCTTCTCTTGTCCTTCTCCATCTAAAGTAATTTCCATATTAGGAACATAGGTTAGCTCACATTCCAAAAATTCTTTTACATCAGCTGCTTCTAATGCATCACGAACAGAAGTAAAAGAACTTTGATCCGTCGTAATAACATAAGTATCTTCAACTTTTTCAAAATCAAGGGCACCTGCATCTAAAGCAGTCATCATCATAGTCTCTTCATCATATTCAGCAGGAATGACAATAGACCCACGTCTTTCAAACATATAACTAACAGAGCCATCTGTTCCTAAATTACCACCAGCTTTTGTAAATGCACTACGAACTTGAGAAGCCGTACGATTACGATTATCGGTTAAACAATCAACCATGAAAGCAACTCCACCATGTCCATATCCTTCATAACGAACTGTTTCATAATTAGCTCCATCAGCACCACCCGTTGCCTTTTCAATTGCCTTTTGAATATTATCCTTAGGCATATTTTGAGCTTTTGCTTTATCAACTGCCAATCTTAAAGCAGCATTCTGTTGTGGATCAGGACTTCCCCCTTTAGCTGCAACCATAATCTCTTTTGCTAATTTTTGAAAGATTTTACCACGTTGTTGATCTAACAAACCTTTTTTTCTATGTATAGTAGCCCATTTTGAATGTCCACTCATATATACTCCTCCTCTTCATTACGTTATTATAATACCATATTATAAAAAAATAGAAAAGGTTTTTCTCTTCCAATAAAATACGATATAATGATATTGGTGATAAAATGTATATAAAAATTAAAAATAAAAAAATAAAGATTCTAGAATACACCAAAAAAACAGATCGCATAAAATCATTAAAATTTGTATTAGAACCAATCGATTATGGAATAAAAATACCCAAAAAGAAACTAGTAAATACCTACTTTTTCTGTCAAAAAGTAGATGTTTGTATCACCAATAAAGAAAATATCATTATAAAAATGTATGAAAGTCTGAAATCAGAGAAAAGAAAATTTCATTGGAAATCATATAATATATATTATCTTCCCCTAGGAACCGTTAAAAATATGAAAATAGGAGATACTCTAATCCCAAAAGAAAAATAGATCAAAAGATCTATTTTTTATGTTTTAATAATGACATTAGAAGTAGATAACTGATCATATGAACCTTTATGATTAATAACCCAAGTCTGATCAGAAGCATTCTTAACATAGATTTTTTGAGTAGATTTAAAATTAAAAAATATATTTTGAGCTTCCGTTACATTGCTAAAATCAAACGCTGACAAATCCAATTCAAATGAATTGTTCGAATAACCAATATGATTAAACATAGAAAACATATCCGTTACATTAGAAGTATTAAAATAATTACCAAAATCTAAAACAAAGTTTGGATTTGTAGTACCTGCATAAGAAAACATTTGACTCATATCCGTTACATTCGAAGTATTAAAATGTTCTCCTAAATTGAGAGTAAAAATTGGACTTTTATTACCTATATGTTGAAACATAGAATTCATATTTATCACATTATCAGTATAAAATTTGTCTTTTAAATCAAGAGTTAAAACTGTACTTTTATAACCCATATCACTAAACATAGATTGCATATTGATAACATTAGAAGTATCAAACATATTACCAAGATTTAAAGTAAAAACAGGGCAATTATATCCAGTTTCATAAAACATATATGACATATTTTGCACTAAAGAAGTATCAAACAGATTCCCTAAATTCAATGTAAAAACAGAGCTATTATAACCAGTTCGCCGAAACATATTACTCATATCTGTAACATTGCTCGTATCAAACTTATTTCCTAAATCTAAAGTGAATATAGTACTATTACCGCCTGTATAAAAAAACATACTACTCATATCTGTAACATTAGAAGTATCTAAATTTTCTAACCCATAAATAGCATCAACACCTCGTAAATAAGAAAACAAATAAGCACTATTTGGATTCGCATATAAATGACCATTCCCTTGGATATACAAATCATACATGGTATTATCTTCGGTATTTACGGTTAAATAAGCCATGACATTACCATCTTGGTTTTGACTATAATCCCACTCTTCTATTATATTATCA
>CACZOQ010000009.1 GCA_902782835.1 uncultured Erysipelotrichaceae bacterium
GATACCAATGGTGTTCAATGTAAGATGTTTCTTACGAATATTATAGGATTAGATCATTTTGATACGAGTAAAGTAACAAATATGAGTTCCATGTTTGCGAATTGTTTCAATATCACAACGATTGATTTAAGTTCCTTTGATACTCATCTAGTTACAGATATGTTATCTATGTTTAATAATGTGAATGACTATAGTAGTCAACTAGAAACGATTCTTTTTGGCCCTGATTTTGATACAAGTCTTGTCACTAACATGACATTAATGTTTGCGGATAATCCTAAATTAACCAATTTGGATGTAAGTGGTTTTAATACTAGTAATGTAATATCTATGGAACAGATGTTTATTAATTGTGCTGGTTTAGTTACTTTGGATTTAAGTGGTTGGGATACTCATAATGTTACGAATATGTCTGGTATGTTTAATAATATGAATGATAATTCAAGTTTGTTGGAAACTATCACTTTTGGCCCAAACTTTACTACGGCTAGTGTTACAACAATGGAATTAATGTTTGCGGATAATCCTAAATTAAATCATTTAAATCTTTCTAGTTTTAATACATCAAATGTAACCAGTATGGGATATATGTTTTGTCGATGTAGTGGGTTAACCGATTTAAATATATCCTCTTTTGATTTTACTTCAGTTACCGATAAAACTTCATTTGCTTATTTAATGCCAACCAGAGCAGATGGTGCCATTATCCGAGTGAAAAATGCTACGGCACAAAGTTGGATTTTGAATCTATCAACGAATGGAGATCGACCAAGTGATTGGAATACGACTAATGTCAAATATACTTAAAAGTACTTCGGTACTTTTTCTTTTTATAAGAAGAAATTATATTAATTGACTTTTTTATAAAACTATCCTATAATATGCCTCGAGGGGATTCATATGAATACGGATTATAATTTATATAAGATTTTTTTATATCTATTTGAAGAAAAAAGTATTTCCAAAACTGCTAATAAATTGTACGTTTCTCAACCTGCTATTAGTTATAGTTTAAAGGAATTAGAGACTCAACTTGGGTACACCTTATTCTATCGAAATTCAAAAGGAATTGAACCTACGATGGAAGCAAAAGAATTATATGGGTACATTTCTACAGCCTTTAATATTTTAAATGATGCCGAGGAACATATTAAGAATTTAAATAGTTTAAATATTGGTTGCATTCGAATTGGTACACCTTCTCATATTGGGGTTTTTTATTTATCAAATTATATTTCTGATTTTCGAAAATTATTTCCAGGAATTCGTTTTGAAATTGTATGTAAATCTACTACAGATATGGTTGAAATGCTTGAAACTAGGATGCTGGATATCATAGTGGATACTTTACCAATTAATAGTAAAAAGAATGTTACGAAAATATCTTTAGTTAAAATTCATAATTGTTTTGCATATAATAAAAATATTTTAAAGAATGTTGATATTCACACAGTAAATGATCTTACAAAATATCCTTTAATTTTACCTAGTGCTACAACTTCTATTCGATCTAAATTAGATGAATATATGGAAGGCAAAAATGTTAAATTGAATCCTATTATTGAGTCTTGGACTACAGAATTTATGATGGCTATGGTTCGTAAAGGTGCAGGAATTGGTTATTTTATGGAAGAAGTTATTAAAGAACAGGATGATATTGAAAACTTTGAAATGATAACGTTTGATCATGAATTACCATCTGTTAGTGTTTGCTGCGTTTTTATTGATGATTTTCTTTCATCAGCAGCTCATAAATTTGTAGAGTTATTAAAAAAATAGAGTAAGTAGGGGTTTTAAATGAATTGTTATTTGGTTGATGAAAAAGAAGTTTCAAAGGAAGATATAGAAATTCGAGAAAAGCTATATCATGAGTTTAGACAGTTGCCAGTTGAATTTGTATCTAAGATGCGTTATTTACAACCTCAGGTAGGCTGTTTTAATAATTGCAGTTTCTGCTCTAAGTCAGCAGTTTGTAAAGTTGAGTATTGGTCTTTGAGAACGCTAAGAAATGTTATTTGTGCTTTAAAAAATACGGCTCGTCATTATACAAAAGATGATTTACTATTAGCTTGGAATCGTCAAGAACATCGAGTAGGGGTTATTTTTCCTTATATCAATACGGATATAGCATCTTATCCTTATTTAGAAGAGTATCTAGATTTATGTTATCGTGAACTGGGTGTTCGGACAAGAATTTCAACTGTAGGTTTTTCTAGACATAATGAAACATTGAATCGTGTGCATAAGAATATTTGCTCGAAAGATTTACTTTATACGTTAGCAGGAGTTTGCTTATCGATTACTCAATATGGAAGAGTATGGGAAGAAGCAAGCGAGGATAATTCTTTAGAAGATTATGCAAAAGATATTGGAAATTTTCTTAATATTTATAAACCTTATTTTGAAAAATTTGGTTCTGGTCCTCGTAGGATGTGTGTCGAACTGCGTTATAATCCGTTGGTTATCAATGCTACTGTATTACGATTCCGCTATCATGACAGAGAAGTTATTGCTACTAATAATTATTTGTTTATTTCGAAGAGAGAAAACATTATTTTAGAAGAATCCTTTATTACGGATCCATATGATCATTCTTTATCCATTAGTAATAAAGGAGAAATCTTTACGGAATATAATTTACCTTTTTCTGTTTCTAATGAAAAGGATTTAATTACTTATTTAGATGAAAATCAATTAGTAGAAGAAAAAGAAGTAGAAGTTTATTTATTTCATAATCGTGATGGAGAGTATTATGCAATTGATCCAAAACTTACGGAAACTGGTAATTATGGAATGACAATTTATCCAATTACGGAAGTGCGTAAAAAATCTGGATATTTTATTTTAGAACGTTTCTTTTTGAATGCTTTATATAATTTTAAAAAGAAGAGAGGATATGAATTAAAAGATTGCATTCCTAATACTAGTTTTTCAGATATTGGAGAAGTCATTCGTATTTTAAGAGAATATAGTAATTATTATGAAGAAGTTGGAAAGCAAGAAAAGAGTGAATATATTCGTAGACATATTTTACCTGTTATTGAAGTTTATGTAGAAGCTCTTAAAATAGCTGGTTATTCTTCTGACGTGTTCTTTGATAAGGATTTTACGATTGATACGGGGGCAATTTGTAATTTAGGAAGAGCAATTAATTTATTTAAAGGTCTTACTAATTATATTAATGAACCCTTAACACCTATTCATGAGAGAAATTATGGTCGTTATTGTTCTACTATGAAACAAGAAAACTCAGTTTGGTTATTAGGTTGTGATTATCAAGACTCGTTGTTAATTGAAAAATTAAATTTATTTAACACTGCCTCTACAGAAGGACAAGTTTCATTTAAAAAGAGAATTCTGTTGGAACATTCCAATAAAATAGTTTCAGAAGAAGAATATCTATATCCAGGCTCTATAAAATAGTAATTTATATAAAATTCTATTATTATAAGTGTTTTTTATCTATTTATACTTTATAAATATTTTTTATAATATATATTAAAAAATATAGGATTGTTTTATATTGCTTATTATGTTATGATAATTTATAGAAGAAAAGCAATGTTTGGAGATGATTTTATGAAGATGAAATGTAATCCAATGTCTCTAGGAGCAAGTGATAGAACGCTTTATAGTTTTCATTCTGCTAAAAAGATTTATTTTGCAAAAACTCCCTTTAAATATTTGCTTTTAGAGAAGAAGGAGACCGTTTCCATGAAAACAGTTAGTTTAACTGCACGTAATACGATTCTCCTAAACTCAAAAGATGGTATGCTTTTATTTTCTGACAGATAGGTAGATCATTCTGCCTGTTTTTCATTTCTTGGAGGTTTTATGAATATTAATCTCGAATTATATAAAGTGTTTTATTATGTATGTCAATCGATGAGTATTACGGAGGCTGCTAAAAACTTATATGTTTCTCAGCCTGCTATTACCAAGCAAATTAAACATTTGGAAAGTTGTTTAGGTAAAGTACTATTTGTTCGTTCTAGAAAAGGGATTGAGTTATCCGATGACGGAAAGAAACTTTATGACACAATTAAGGAACCGATACAAACACTTTTATCTATTGAAAATGAGATTTATCAATATCCACCTGTTGTTCGAATTATAGCAGGATATTCAACTATTAAGAATTTTTTGATTAAAGTAATCTCTCATTATAATCAACTTCATCCAGAAGTGAAGTTTGAAATTGCCTCTTATGCTTATCCAGAGGCAATAGAACGATTAAAATCTGGTAAAGCTGACTTAATCTTTATTAATGTTAAAGATCGAGAACATGATAATTTTGAAGAATTAAAGTTAAAACATTTTCTTGAAGTACAGGATATTTTTGTAGCAAGTAAAGATTTCTTTGGGACAAACCCTGTTCCGTCTTCTTTGGAAGAGTTAAGTCGTTATCCTATAATTTGTAAAGCAGGAAAATCTGTTTCTAGATCTTTTTTGGAAGAGAGTTTTCAAGAAAAAGGTTTGACTTTTTCACCTAAGTTTGAATTATCCAATAACTGGCTAATTGAAGAATATATTCGTCTTAACTTAGGAATAGGGTTAGTTACGAAAGAGTTTATTCAGACTGAATTAAGAGATGGGACTTTTGTTCCTATTCCCTTAGATTGTGATTTACCGAAACGAAAAATTGGTTATGCATTACGAGATTCTTATGCTTATAATCGATTTTTAGAGGAATTTGTAAATGAATTGAAACAATATTTATCATATTATCGGTGAATGAACTTTACATCCTAAAGGCTGTATGTTATTATATCCAAAAAAATTGAAAGGAGTTTATAAAATGGAAATATTTAAAAGCAAACATATTGGTTGTTATGGAGTGGTCTATAATGACAAAGGGGAAGTTTTGTTAATTAAGAAATCACGTGGAGCGTATAAAGGGCTCTTAGATTTACCTGGTGGTGGAATTGATTACGGAGAAAGTGCAGATGATACATTAAGAAGAGAGTTTTCTGAAGAAGTTGGATTAAGTATCAAAGAATATCAGTTAAAGACGGTTGTTACAAATTATGTTGTATGGGATTTAGATGAAAATCATAAGGAAGATTTACAACATGTGGCAATCATTTATGATGTAACGGTTGATTCTCAAGATTATAAGAAGATTAAAAAAGAAGCAGATGGATTAGACTCTTTAGGAGCGGGTTGGTATTCGGTAAAAAATTTAAAATTAGAGGAATTGTCACCATTGGCAAGAGTGATTAAAGAGTCATAATATGTCGAGCATTATTGCAATTACCGGACCTTCTTTAGCAGGAAAAACGACCTTAACCGATGCTTTAAAAAAAGAAGGTTCTTTTGTTATACCGAAACATATTACTACTCGTCAGGCAAGAATAGATGATGAACCAGGTTTTTATCGATATGTAGATGTTGATACTTTTCATCAATTAGTTGATCAAAATCAGATGCTTTTTTATTCCGGTATGGTTGATCGATTCTATGGGGTTTTAAAGGAAGACTGTGAAGATTGTCTTTCTAAATCAGAATATGCTATTGTTCATATGTCTTATAAAGATATTCAGCAGTATTTGTTAATGGAATATCAAAAGTATTTAGTTACATTAACTTTTCGAAATATACCTGTAGGTATGATGCAAAGATTTCTTTTCTTACAAGATCGACAGATGTCTTGGGATGAGTTATCTACTAGGATTTGTGCTGCGGTATCTGATCATGAGAAATATTTTGATACTGTTGCTCAAAATTCAGATTGTTTAGTTTATACAGATGAGTGTAGTGAACAAGAAACATATCAGAAAGTACTAAAAAAAATTAATAAATAGCTATATATAGGGGTGATTTTATGAATATATGTTTAGTGGGAGTTGAATATCCTAAGGATACTGATTTTGGAGGAATTTCTACTTATCAATTTTTATTATCTCAGGCACTAACTTCTATGGGACATAAAGTTTCAGTTATTTGTGGTACTGAAAAAGATGATTATGAATACTATGATCATGGAATTCATGTTATACGACTTCATACAATGCGTTGGGAAGAAACAATTGATACATATGATTCTTACCGAAAGAAAATTAAAGAGACTATTTTAAAACTTCATCAGAAAGAGAAAATAGATCTTATTGAAACACCTGAATTTTCAGGGGAAATTGTTGAGTTTTTAAAGAGACGAGATATTCCTGTTGTAGTAAAATTACATACATCGTATACGATTTGGTCTCATCTTAATCAAATCCAATTACCAAAACCTTTGCATTCTCATATTATGAAGAATGAAAACTTAGTATTACGATATTCTGATCAAGTGATTAGTTGCTCGGAACTATTAAAAAATATGATGCCTCAGTATCATTCTATGTCTTCTATAGATTCTATAAAAGTAATTGGAAATCCTGCTAATATTCAAGATTTTTATCCTACCCCTAATAATCATCAATCTCATACGATTTTATTTTGTGGTAGTTTAGAAAGAAGAAAAGGAATCTTTGTTTTAGCTAAGGCAATCCCTATTATTGCTAAAGAGGTAAATGATGATTCACTTCGCTTTCAATTAATTGGAAATGATACGATGATTGATCGCCATGGCATTTCTATGAAAGAATTGTTTTTGAAACAAATCCCTAAGAAGTACCATTCCATGATTGAATTTGTTGGGGTAGTTCCTAATCGTGAATTAAATCCCTATTTTAATCAAGCTCGTATTGGAGTTGTTCCGTCTTTATTTGATAATTTGCCTTATGTAGCAATGGAAGAACTTCTTACAGAGCTTCCGATTGTTGCAAGCTCTAATACAGGAATTCGGGAAATGATTGTTCCGAATGAGTCAGGTATTTTATATTCTCCTAATGATTATAAAGCACTAGCAAAAGGGGTTATTGATTTATATTTGCAACCGGAAATTGCTAAAAAAATGGGACAAAAGGGAAGAAAGGAAATTCTTAAGAAATATTCTCCTGCCGTCATTGCAAAAAAGAATATTAAGGTTTACCAGGATGTTATTCATCGCTTTGAAAAGAATCATTCTAAAATGCATGTTTGCCTTGTAAATTTTGAATATCCAAAAGATACTATTATTGGTGGAATTTCAACTTATCAAAAAAGAATTGC
>CACZOQ010000010.1 GCA_902782835.1 uncultured Erysipelotrichaceae bacterium
CCCCAATTGCAATGCATATTATAACACAAAAGAGAAAAAAAAGAAATATAAATTGTAAAAAGAAACAGTTTATGATACGATTAAAAAGAATAGGAGAGAAGAAAATGAAAAAAGAAAATAAAGATATCGTTTTAGCAATTGGAGTAATAATTATATTTATTATATATACAATGTTAATCAAAACAATAGATATAAAAGCAATAGGTCCCCACTATAGTAAAGTAGGCTTTGCTACAATCAATCAAGCATTTCATAATGTAACAGGAATGAATGAAGCATGGTATAAAATATCAAAATATCTAGGAATATTACCTCTATGTATAATAGGAATCTACGCTCTTATCGGTTGTATTCAACTCATAAAAAGAAAAAAAATATTAAAAGTTGATAAACCAATCCTAACATTAGGAGTCTTTTATATAATAGTAGGAATCATCTATCTATTTTTCGAAAAAGTAATAGTAAATTATAGACCAGTATTAACAAACGGCAAATTAGAAGCATCATTTCCTTCATCACATACTGTATTAGCTATCTGTGTATGTGCATCCTCCGTACTAATTAGTAAATACTATATTAAGAATAAAAAGACATTAAAAATTGCTAATATTATATCTTATTTATTAATGATATTGATAGTAGTAAGTAGATTATTATCAGGAGTACACTGGCTTACAGATATTATAGGAGGTATACTAATATCAATAAGTTTAGTCCTATTCTTAAAGGGAAACCTTCCAGAAATGAAAAAGAAAGGCAAATAAAATGCCTTTTTTCTTTGTATAAAAAAAAATTATAGGAGAGGAAAAAATGAAATAGAAGAAATTGATATGAAAAAAAGAAAGGCTATTTTTACTACAAATAAAAAGTAAATTTACAATTATATAATAAATTATACAAAATTTAACAGTTGTCTAAAATGTAAATATAAAAATAATTGATAAGAAAAATAATAAAGTAAAATAATGTAAATAATATAGATAAATATCTATATATATCAATATTTTTAAAATAAAACAAATCTTATTATAATAATAAATATTGTAAATTGACGTAAATAAAAAAGTAGAATAAAATACAAGTAAAAGTAATAAATAGCAAAAATAAGAAAGGAAATTTGACATAAAAAAAGAGAAAAGCTATGATAAATAGCAACAGTGATTGCGTGTAGTCCGCCAACATCTACATAGTAATAATACTGTAGATAAAAAAAGAATAAATAAAATATCAATAAAAAGAATATCAACCTAGTTCAGAATCGCAGTATGCCGAGATGCGAAGAACCAAGTGAAAGGGGAAAAAAGAAAGCAAACTGATATTATAAGGAGGAAATAGGTTGAAAAAATATTTCAAATTAGGTACTGCCTTAGCATTATCCGTATTGTTTAATTTTACGCCAACAAATATAACAAATACATATGCCGAAGACCTAAATGATCATACTGAAATAATAGAAAAAGTAAATGAACAAATCATTGAAAATAATCAATTAAACTATGATAATTCCTCTATTCCAGAAGAGGAACCATTAGAAGTAAAAGAATCAGCACATGAAATATCAACCGCAGAAGCAAATAATATTGAAACAAGTGAGCCTGCAAGGGCACCAAATACAAATGTTGAAAAACAAAAAGATTTAGAGTCAAAAAATACTATCAAAACAACTGAGAAATCAACAAGGGGAGACCCAAACGAAATAACATTTATAGCTAATATTTATGTGAATGGATCTCTAATAGAAACACATACTCATACATCAACAGAAATAAATGACGCCAATTTAGAAGGAATATATCCTGGAATGTCTTTAAATTTTCCACATGGCGCCTTATATGGAAATAGCTATGGTGAATTAAAGAGTGTAGAAGGATACGTAAATGGTGTAAGAGTAGATTATGCTCTAAACCAAAATGGATTCGTAAGAATTAATGGTAATATTATAACAATCACTTTTCTTTCAGGAATCAACTATGGAGATGACGTAACGTTTAACTTATACTACGAAGGGGCTTTACCAGAAATAGTATATGGAACAATTGAAGGAAAAGTACAAGATCAATATAATTTTCCAGTTAGTGGGTATGAGCTTGTTCTAACAGGAACAAAAGGAGTAACAACAGTAACAAAAACTCTAGTCTCAGATAGTGAAGGAAAACTATTTGGAGATGATTTTGATGTTTCATATAACTGGACATACGTAGTAAATGGAAATACAATACCGATAATATTCGATGAAAATAATCATGATACATTAACAGATATATTTACTGTAGTTGATTATAACCAATCAGACGTAAATGGTATCGTACACGTATATGCAGAAGGAAAACATGTAACAGATCATGACTTTACATGGTATGGAACAAAGAAATCACACCTTAGTAATGGAGCATTCCTATCAGGAGCTCCAGCAGGAACTGCGGAACGTTACAACATGACAAAAGTAGAAATTTATCAAGATGGAGTTCTTGCAGAAAACATTCAATTACCAAACAACTCCGGAGTAATTCATTTCACTCCATTTGAAAACCAAGATGGTTATTTCGAAGTAAATCTTTACTACGCATATACAGAAGCAGAAAAAAATAGAGATTTTACAATCTCAATCTTTCATGAACTACTTCCAGATTCAGGTGGAATAGCTGTAAATGGAATTACCCATAACTCTGAAGCTCATATGATACAAGGTAAAACATTTACACTAAAAGCGGGAGAAACAATCTATACTGGAAGTGAAATGTTTGAAGCCCCAAATGGAGAATTTTCATTTGCGCCAGGGGCAGGATGGAATGATAATCCAACATATCTAAAATATGGGGAAGATTATTTTAAAAGAGGATTCACATCCACGACAGGTGGTGGAAATGATCCACTTTTAGGAACATCTCAATCATTTAAAGAGAACATTAATTTTGAAATGATTCATGATGATATTACAATCATCATCCATTATTCATTTGTATATCCAATCTATACAGTAACAATCAATTATGTTGATATCAAAACAGGAGAACTTCTAGAAGGTAACTTTAAATATCCAAATAATTCCCCAAATGAAGAAAATACAATATTATGGGATAATAAAGTAATAAAGTCATTTGAAGGAACTAGTGATACAAAAGGTACAAAGAGTTATGATATGTCCGAATTCTCACAAGAAGGGCAATGGTTCAGATTATATAATAATTACAAATTCGTACGAGCAGATGGTGATCCATTTAGTGGAGAAGCTAATTCTGATAAAGTAATTACTATGTATTATGAAAACCAAGAAGCACTTGTAAGAGTACATCATGTTAAATATAGTCAAGATGGAGAAGAGATCCAATTTGATAAAGAAGGTAATCCTGTAGAAAATAATACTCAAACAATCAATGGAATTGTTGGAGAATCATATGAGTCACTAATAGGTCCAATTGATATAGCTGGATATGTAAATAAAGGGTATGCATCAACAGACGATTCTGAAGCAAAATTATTTCAGACATATGCAATCGATGTATTCTATATTTATGAACCAATCGGAAAAGTAATTGTTAAATACTTAGACGAAAATGAAAATGAAATAGCTAGAAGCATTCAAGATCAAGGTCTTGTAGGAGACAATTATACAGCAACAGCTATCAATATCGACAATTATGAATTAACCTCTACATCTGACCATGAAATAATTACATTTACAGATGAATCATATAAAGTTCCAATCGAAGTAAAATTCTATTATACAGAGAAAACAGGAAAAGTAATTGTTCATTTCGTTGATACAGAAAATCATGAAATTGCTGATTCAAAAGAACTAGTAGGCAAAGTAAATAAACCATATAATGCATTAAATGAATTAGTAGAAAAAATAGGAGATTACTTCTATTTAGGGCAAAAATTAGGAACACCTGTAACAGGAACCTTTAAATTAGAAGATACCCATGTTTATTTTGTCTATAAAAACGGTAAATATAGTGGTGAAGAAGATGGCATAAAAGGAGACATATTCATTAGAAAAGTTGGAGAAGATGAATTCAATACAGAAAATGAAGAAATCTATTCTAACTTATATGCAAATGATAAAGTTGATATTGGTACATCTTTAAAAATTGAAATCATAAAAGAAAACTTACAAGATACCGTAAGAGACATGTTAAGTGTTCAATTAGGTAGAGAACTAACAGATAACGATCAAATGATTATCAATATGCTAAAACCAAGTATTACTCTAGATAAAGTAAATAGTAAATTCATTACAACTATGATAATCCCTAAAGGAATAAAATTACCAGAAGATAGTACTGCATATAAATTATTAAAACTAGACAGTAATGATTATGAAGCACTATATGAAGATGAAGGAATGTTTAAACTATATTCTGTATCTACACAAGAAACAGAAAATGGTACAATCTTAACAGCTATCATGATATTAAAAGAACAAGAAAATGAAGATGATCTATTAAGTGAGGCATATCCTAAATTTGTGAATTTAGAAAATGCTGTTATGGCAGAGCCAGAATATTTAACATTCATCATATATGGAGCTGAAATAACAGAAGATGCTCCATTGGGAACTTCAAAAATAGTTGGAGAAGTTGTTGGAACAATGGATGCTGATGCAAAACTTAGAAATAATGAAAGACACTTCTCATTCGTATGGGAAAGCACACAAGATCATAATGAACCACATTGGATTGATGCAAAAGACGTTACATTAGCAGAAGGAGATAATACAATTTCTCTCACATATGAAGTATTAAAGAAAGGTCAAGTAATTATTCATTATGAAGATCTTGATCGTAATCCATTAATTGAAAACGATTATTTAGAAGGAGAAATTGGAGAAAATTACAACACGGAAGAAACAAGAACAGCATCAGAGCAACAATTATTACAATCTGGATATAAATTTATAAGATATGTAGGAAATCCTGAAGGAGTATATCTAAATGAAAGACCAATTAATGTAACATATCTATATGAAAGACTAACTGGAACTGTTACAACTCATTATGTAAATGTAGATACAAATGAAGAAATTGCAGATACAGTAGTAGAAAATGGATATGTAACGGAAAGTTATACTTCAACAGAAGCAATTCCAATCAATGACTATGACTTTGTTGAAACTGTAAATAATGACACAGAAGGTAAATTCATTGAAGGTAATATTGATGTTTATCATCGATACAAAAAACATACTGGAACTGTAATAACTCACTACATTGATATTGATACGAATGAAGAAATTCATGATTCGATATCAAACAGTGGAAGAGTAAATGAGGAATATACTCCAGCAGAAGTAATTGATATTGATGACTATGACTTTGTAGATACCACAAGTGAAGATACAGAAGGTAAATTTATTGAAGGTAATATTGATGTTTATCATCGATA
>CACZOQ010000011.1 GCA_902782835.1 uncultured Erysipelotrichaceae bacterium
CATAAAAAAGGTTATATAGACGTAATGGCAAGCTGTAAGGAAAGTATCCAAGAATTCTATAAAAATGAAGGGTATCATGCACACTTTATCACAAATAAAGTAGAAACAAATGTAAAACCGGAAAACAAAAAGTCGAAAGAGATTAGAATCGGTTTATATGCCGCAAAATGTGATGATTGGAGAAAAAACATGTTTTCTCAAATGGCAGCAGTTGCTTTAATAGATAATGCTGTATTAGATATGGTTCCTCTAAATCCAGTTGCTCAAGAATTTGCTGAGACAATTGGTTTAAAAATTGAAGGAGTAGAAAAATCACTTCCTCGCGAAGAATTATTAAAAAGAATGTCCAATAATCACTTAAATTTATATGTAACCTATTCAGAATGTGCTCCTATGCTACCTCTAGAGAGTTTTGAAATGGGAGTTCCATGTATTACAGGAAATAATCATCATTATTTTAAGAATAGCGAATTAGAAAAATATATTGTTGTGAATAATGAAGAAAATCCAGTCGATATTAAAGAAAAAATAGAAGAATGTTTAAAAGAAGAAAAAAAGATTATGAAACTTTATGAAAAATTCCGAGAGAAAAATAAGAAAGAAGCGGAAGATTGTGTAGATAAGTTCATAGAAATGTAGGTGAGAGTATGATAGAAAACAAATTAGATTTAATTTATAACAAAAAGTATCTTGTCATCGTACCACAAATGTCTAGTATGTATTATGATGCCCTTACTTATACTTTTAAAAATACCATATTATTAAAGAATAATATTGATGATATTGCTTTTGTAACAGAATTAATCAACAAGAATAATATCAAACAATTAATCTTTGTAGATTATATAGTAGAATATGAAAGAATTTTATCAAATCTAAAAGAAGATCATGAAATTAAATATATTTTTACCAATTCTTTAGGAGCTTTATCTAGTCCATTCTTATATAGTGTTTTCCAGGGAATCTATACAAACTATAAAAAGAGAAAAGTGAATAAAATTGGTTTCTTAGATAATGGGATGTATGAGACATTTAGACATAAAGGAGACAATGTTAACTATCTAAAATTAGATGTGGAACCAGAAACCGCTGAAAAAGTAGATTCAAATACTGTTGGTATATTAAGTGATGAAAATAAAGATACCCATAGTTTCTATAATGAAATGAGTGCTGTTAAATTAACCAATCAATATGCAGCAAAGATTGTTAAATGTAATAAAGTAACGAAAAAATTTGCTAAAACATTTGATATAACATTAGAAGAAGTAGAGCAAGAAGAAGTAATGAAAAACAACATAGTAAATCTAAATGTTAATTTTACAGAAAATCATTATTTATACTTTATCAAGAGTATGGATTTAGGAATTCCTTGTCTATTAGGAAATTCAGATTTATTAGATCATTATAAAACTTTAAAAGAATATCTAGTTGTAAAAAGCGATGATGATATTAATGAAATAAAAGATAAAATACAACTTGCTATTAAAAATACTAAGGCGATTCAAAAAGAGTATCTAAATTTTAGAAAAGATTATAGTAAAGATTCTAAAAAACTAGTAGAAGAGTTTTTAGAAACAGAAGTAGAAGAAGAGACTGCAGACTCTAAAGAAGATCTTTTAATAACAGTAGTAGTACCAGTATATAATACAGCAGATTATTTGGAAAAAAGTCTATGTTCTATCATTGATGCCATTCCAGAAAAAACAGAAATTCTAATCATTAATGATGGATCCACTGATAATAGTGAAGAAATTATATTAAAATTTAAAGAAGAATATCCAGATATTATTCGTTACATCAAACAAAAAAATCATGGTTTAGGAAACGTTCGTAATGTTGGACTAAAAGAAGCTAAAGGTAAGTATATCGCATCCATTGATTCAGATGATACGATTCATAAAGACTTTTTCCAGGATGCTTTAGAATATCTAGAAAATGATATTGATATTGTAATGTGTGATTGGCTAACTATTACAAATGAAACGAAATTCGAAACAGCTGCCTTAGACTATATTTTTAATACAATAGATCCATATCAAGGACTATTATATACAACAATTATGCCATCTACTTGTAATAAAATCATTAAAAAAAGTTTATTTGAAGACTTAAAAATTCATTATATAGAAGATAAATATGAAGATTTAAGTACGAATCCATTTGTTATGTTAAAAGCCAAAACAATTAAGTACATTCCAAAACCATATTATGAATACTATATTCGTAGTAATTCTATTATGCGTTCTAGTGCTGGCCTTAGTATGATTGATGTTCTTAAAATAGTAGAGGAACGACTAAATAAATATAAAAAATATTGTAATGTCGATATGAATACGTTTAAATACTATACTTATTCATGGCGTATGGAAGAATATATCATGAATCAGCTATATACAATAGAAGAAAAAGAGTTAAAGAATTATATTGATTATATTGAGAAAAATATAAAAGATTTAATGTTAGAAATATTTCAAAATGAAAAATATCAAGATACAATCAATCAATTATCTAAAAAAGATAGAGATTATATCATAAGAAGAAATGCTGCTTTAAAAACAAATAAATTATTAAGTTTTATTAAAGAAGTAAGAAAAACAAAAAAATATTATAAAATAAGTCCAGGAGTAATTTATTATGGAAACCAAGAAAAAAAAGAGGATTAGAATATCAATAGGAGTCATATTATCTATGTTTGCATATGTAAGTCTATATCTTCAAGGTTTTATGGCTCTCAATCACACAATATCATTTTTTATGTTCGTAATAATCCTGTTAGCTTACTTAAAAAGTGATATAGGAAATAAAGAGTATTGTAAAGATTTCATTGTATTATCTATATTTTTAGGTTTTCTATATACGATTGGAAAACAATTATATGAAATACGATATGTGAATCATATCAACTATATTCGAGAATTTCTTCGAATAAAAAGTATGGTTAGTTGGATAGGTAATTCAGCGATTATTTATTTAGTCTTAATTAATGTAATTCCAGCATTTTTAAAATATAATATCTTTACAAAAGAAAAGGAAAGTAAAAGATTTCTTCTCACAACAACGATTATTTTATTAGGATGGTTACCATATTATATTTTATTTTTCCCAGGAATATTAACATTTGACTCATTAGGACAACTTCGTATGATTAATGGTCTACAATTATTAACCAATCATCATCCTGTGATTAGTACCGTTTTCATGGCAATTCCCTATAAAATCGTATATGCAATTACAAAAAATGTTAATATAGCCGTAGGGGCAATTTCTCTTACTCAAATGATTCTTATGGCCTGTATTTTTTCATATACATTATCTTTTTTAAGAAAAAGAAATGTAAATATCAAAGTAAGGGCAATTATTCTAGCATACTTTACATTATTCCCAGTAAATGCTCTATATAGTATTACATTATGGAAAGATATATTATTTAGTGGATTAATACTATTATTAACATTAGAATTAATCAAAATAACAGAAAAAAAAGATCAATTAACATTAAAAAATACAGTTTCTTTTATCATTATTTCCATCTTAACGAATTTATTTCGAAATAATGCAATCTATATGTATTTCATATTAATTATCATTACAATGATTGTGTTTAGAAAACAATGGAAATACTTTGTAAAAGCATTCGCGATTATATTAGTAAGTTATTTTATGATTTCAGGACCTGTATATAATTATTTTAGAATTGAAAAATCATCTTCTACAGAATATATAGCAATTCCACTACAACAAATTGGAAGAATGGCTTATAAAAATGTTAAGTTCAATAAAAAAGAAACAAAATTATTAAATAACTTAATAGGAGTAGAAATATTAAGAAAAAATTATAATGCAGAGATTGTCGATAGTATAAAATTTCATAAAAAATATGATGTCAAAGTATTCGATAATCATAAAGGTGAATATCTAAAAATGTGGGCAGGTTTATGTATCAAGCATTTTGATATAGCAACAGAAGCCTATTTAATATCAACATTAGGTTATTGGTATCCAGATACAACATACTGGATCTCTACTGCTAGAATTGATGAAAATGATATGGAAATTAAAAATCTATTCTTTTCTGATTCCTTAAGAGAAAAAGTAGCGAAAGTATTAACCAGAAGTCTACCAGTAGTTGGAATACTATATAGTATTGGTTTTTGCTTTTGGTTAATCATTCTATCTATTTATTTTTGCATCAAAAAGAAAAATAAGATTGCAATATACAGTATGGTACCAGTGTTAGGAATATGGTTTACCATGATGATCGCAGCACCAGTTTTCTCAGAATTTAGATATGTTTACTGTATGTTTACTACAGTACCTGTATTATTATTAGTTAGTAGAATCATAAAAACATCAAAAAAAGCATAATAACAGTTTAAGGGGGAAATGGAATGAATACAAAAACAAGAAATTCCAATTATGAATTAATGAGAATCATTTCTATGTTTTTAATCGTTCTTTATCATGTGATTTTTCATGGCAAAGTAAAAGAAAACTGTACGAGTTTAGGAGTAAAAGAAATATTTACTTTTATTGAAATGTTAACAATTGTACATGTTAATTCTTTTGTACTTGTGTCAGGTTATTTTCAAAGCACTTCAACTTGGAAACAAAGTAAACTATGGAAATTGATTATACCAATTATTTTCTATAGTATATTAATATTAGTACTAGTACTTGCATTTGGTGTTGTTCCATTTGATAAAAATGGTATTATAAAAGAACTTTTTCCTCTAGAATTAATATGGGGAAGTTATTGGTTTATGAAGTACTATATTGCCCTTTACTGTTTATCCCCATTTATAAATCAAGGAATAAAAAACTTTTCCAAACAACAATTTCAAAGATTATTAGTCATTTTAACTATACTATTCTCAATTTTACCTTTTTTAACAGGGCAAAAAGCTTTTGATAATACTGGTTATTCCTTATATCAATTTATCTATTTATATTTAATAGGGGCTTATCTTAGAAAATATCCAATAGAGAATAGTTATTTAGGAAGAAAGTTTTCCAATTCTTTCTTACAAATCATATTCATTGGAACAGCTTTTTTAAGTTTACTAGCAAATTATATTTTAGCAAAAGCAAGTTTTTCGTTATTAGGAGTCAATGCAACTCTAGATTATTTTGCAATGAATATTTATAAGGCCAAAGAATGGTATAGTAATCCATTTGTTTTAATCCAAAGTATTTCATATTTCTGTTTTTTTAAAACATTAAATATCAATAGTAAAATCATTAATAAATTAGGAAGTTTAACAATAGGAATATATCTAATTCATGACAATCATTTTATTAGAGATTATTTGTATTACTGGACAAAAATCAATAGAGAAAATATAGGTTCCTATCAATTTATTCTATATGTTATAGGAATAGCCATTCTAATTTACATAGTATCTTCTATCATAGAATGGATACGACAACTTATTTTTCATTTTATAGGAAATCGAAAAATAAGTAAAAAAATACGGAATAAATATTATGACTGGATTCATAGTATTTATATAATAAAAAATAGTGGAGGTAATAGTGTATGAAAAATACAAAAAAAATAGCAGTATTAATTCCCTGCTATAACGAATCAAAAACAGTAGAAAAGGTAGTAAAAGATTATAAGAAAGTTTTACCAGAAGCGGATATTTATGTATATGATAATAATTCAACAGACGGTACCGATAAAATTGCTAAAAAGGCAGGGGCTATTGTTCGCTATGAGTATAAACAAGGAAAAGGAAATGTTATTCGTTCCATGTTTAAAGAAATTGATGCAGATTGTTATTTAATGATTGATGGAGATGATACATATCCAAAAGAAAATGCTCGAGAAATGTGCGACTTAATTTTAGAGAAGAAAGCAGATATGGTAATAGGAGATCGTCTTTCTTCTACCTATTTTCAAGAAAATAAGAGACCTTTCCATAACTTTGGAAATAAACTAGTAAGAGGATTAATTAACACATTATTTAAGAGTAATGTAAAAGATATTATGACTGGATATAGAGCGTTCAGTTATGAGTTTGTAAAGACATTTCCAGTCTTATCAAAGGGATTTGAAATTGAAACAGAAATGACGATTCATGCATTAGATAAAAATTTCTTATTAAAAGAAATACCAGTAGAGTACCGTGATAGACCAGCTGGAAGTGAATCAAAATTAAATACGGTAAGAGATGGTATGAGAGTATTAAAAACGATTGCTCGACTATTTAAAGAGTATAAACCAATGATTTTCTTTGGCTTAATTAGCTTATTATTCTTTATTATTTCATTAATATTTGGAGTTCCAGTTTTTGTAGAATATTTCCAAACAGGTAGAGTTCCAAGATTTCCTACATTGATATTCTCTGGATTTATTTTAATGATTTCAATGCTAAGCCTAATTTGTGGAATCCTATTAGAAGTAGTCGTAAAAAAACACCGTCAATTATTTGAGTTGTTCTTGATAAGGAGTTATAAAAATGATGGAAAAGATACTAAATAGGAAAGATATTAAATATTTAGTAGTTATACTGATATACTTTTTATTCATTTATAAATTGGAAATCAATGTATTTGATACATATTCATGGGTATTGTTCTTATTTATGATAATGGGCTGTCAAAAACTAACGCTTTATCAAAAACATTACTTTTCTATGAGTGTTTTATTATCAATTATTTTTTCAGTATTATTAGTATATGGTAGTGCCGCCAAAAGGGTATTATTTGAAAAGACGCTTACATTATCATCCGTCTTTTTTACCGTACCTAAATTTATCATGATTCTTCTAACATTTATCATGTTTTATAGTTTACTAATCAATATCTTTAGTATATTAGATAAACTAACACTATTTGAACGAAGAAAAGAAGTAACCAGTAAAAAGATATGGGTAGGGGTAAGTATTTTTTCCATAGTTGCGAGAATTCCATATTTTCTAGCTTTATATCCAGGTGTTTTAACACCAGACTCTATTTATGAATACAACATGATTACCGGAATATCTAAGACACTAAGTAATCATCATCCTCTGATTCATGTTTTATTTACATATCTGCCTTATAAACTAGGAATGATTTTATTTCATAATGTAAATGCTGCAGTTGCAACCGCAACATTCACTCAAATAGTAGTAACCAGTATCATCATAGGTTACATTATTCAATTTTTATATAAAAAAGGAGTAAAAAAATTCTATATCATATTAGTATTCCTTTTCTATACTTTATTACCACTACATAGTTATTACAGTGTAACTGTTTGGAAGGATGTAATGTTCTCTTACATTTTAGTGTTATTATTACTAAAAATATATGATTTATATACCAAGTATTTTAATCGAGAAGATTTAACCAAAAAAGATATGATTTCTTTTGTTCTTATCTCAATCATATTTGTACTATTTCGAAATAATGCAATCTATGCATATGCATTCTTCGGAGTCATAATGGTATTATGCTTCCATAAACAAAAGAAGTTAATGATTTCTTCGTTATTAATCGTAATAGGAGTATATTTAATCATAATGATTCCAATCTATAATATGATGGGAGTTAAAAGGTCATCATCATCTGAATATATAGCTATCCCTCTACAACAAATTGGTAGAATGACCTATAAAAACACAAAATTTACTAAAAAAGAGAAAAAACAAATATCAAAACTATTACCAATCAAAACTATGGAAGAATCATACATTCCTCAAAACGTTGATAAATTAAAATTTCATAAAGAATTTCAACAAGACGAATTTGACAAGAATAAAATGGAATATTTACAATTATGGATGAGTTTAGTTTTAAAACATCCTGATACAGCAGTTGAATCCTATAGTATATCAACATTAGGATATTGGTATCCTAGTTTACAAGAATGGAATACAGAAAGAGGAGTATATAAGAACAAATCAGGAATTAAACATACTCCATTAGGAATCAAAGAAGTTAATAATGTTTTATTAAAAGGAGATAACTTATTCCAAAAAATAGGAATAATAAATATCTTTTTATCGGTAGGTGCAGGTTTTTGGATATCACTTGTTCTAATGACCTATAGTATGAAGAAAAGAAAAGAAAGAATACTATTCTTTGCCCCATTAATAGGAATATGGATTACGATGATGATAGCATCTCCAACATATGGAGAATTTCGTTATATTTATTCTGTGTATTTAGCACTACCAATATTATTTTTAGTACCATTTATAAAAACAGAGAAAAGGGTGGAACAAATTCAAATGGAAAAAAGCAATTTAATGATGCAAATACTAAAATTTGGTGTTGTAGGTGGGACAGCATTTGTAATTGATTATGGAGTATTAATATTCTGTAAAGAATTTCTTCATTTTAATACAATTATCTCAACATTCTTAGGATTCACTATATCAGTCATCTATAACTATATTGCTAGTGTTAAATGGGTTTTTGATGTAAATAAAGAGAATAGTAAGAAAAAGAATTTTATTCTATTTATTGTCTTTAGTATTATTGGATTAATCTTAACAGAAGTAATTATGTTTACAGGTGCTGACTTATTAAAATTTGAATATAAATTAGTAAAAATATTTGCCACCGCAATAGTAATGGTATTTAACTTTGTAACGAGAAAAATATTCTTAGAGTAAGGAGATCATTATATGGATTATATAAAATTAATGAGACCAAAACATTATATTAAAAATTTATTAGTATTTTTACCTTTAATCTTTAGTGGATTATTAACAAATCAAGCTTATCTAATCCAAACAATTATTGGGTATATTGCTTTCTGCTTAACAGCTAGTACCATTTATATAATGAATGATATTCGAGATAAAGAAAAAGATAAAAAACATACAAAAAAGAAAAATAGACCAATCGCATCTGGAAGAGTACCAGTCAAGAATGCAATAATTTTAATTGTTGTTTTATTAATTGCAGTAACTCTAATTCTTTATTTTTCAAAAATAAATATGACAGCCATAATCTTTTTAGTAACATATTTTGTCATTAATATTGGTTATAGTTTTGGATTGAAAAATGTTCCATTAGTAGATATTGCAATTATTGTTGCAGGCTTCGTAATTCGTGTTCTATATGGAGGAGCAATAAACAATATAGAAACCTCTAACTGGTTGTATCTAACAATCATTACCCTTTCTTTTTACTTAGCATTAGGAAAAAGAAGAAACGAAATTTCAAAAGAAGGAAAAAAGGCTAGAAAAGTATTAAAATATTATACTCAAGAATTCTTAGATAAAAATATGTATATGTTTTTATCAATGGCTATAGTATTCTATTCTCTTTGGGCTACATCAACAGAAATGGTAATAAAATCTCATAATCGTCTAATTATTACGATACCAATTATAATGCTATTATGTATGCGTTATAGTATGAATATAGAAGATAATAGTGATGGAGATCCTACAGAAGTTATTATAAAAGATAAAGTAATATTAGGACTAGGAACTTTATTAGGAATAGGATTAATTGTTATTTTATATGGATAGGAGGAAATATGAAAGTATTAAGTAAAAAACAAGAAGTATTATTAAAAATAATCTTATGCATATCCATTCCATTCTTTACGATATTATTATCCAATCGATACCAAAAATCCCATATTTTAATTGGTAGTATTATAGCTTTTATGATTGGAATAATCATAATGAAAAAAATAAAAATAGAGAAAATCAATACAAAATCATTCATTGCTTCTCTCTTTTTCAGTTCTCTTACAATAAAAGAATGGTTAGTAGCTTCTGCCGATGTACAAAATAATATTAGTCTTCTTATCAGAATACAAGAAATGCTTTTTCATCGTACATTTTCTTTTACAACTACAATGAATTTATTAGGAATAATGGCCTTTCCATTTGCGGTTTTGCTCATTACAATATGGATTGATAAAATGGTAATACCAGGATATCAGTTTTTAAAAGAGTTATCCAAAACAGAAAAAAGTTACTTACTAATCATGACGATCATTGGAGTGATTCTAAGTATTGGAATTACAAGATATACAACTGCTTTTTCAAAACCATTCGCTAATAATCAATTACATATCTATGATGTAATCTATACATCAGATTCTGGAGCACTATCCTATGAAAATACGTTTATTGATGCGAGTTATGAAGAAAATGATATAAGACAACCTATATTTGGAATTATGTCTCTACCATTTTCAATTCCAGCTCTGTTTATTAGTAAATTCTTATTCTTTGTCCAAGATAATTTTACGTTCGAAGTATCGATAACAATATTTCAATTTATTTTAACAACCATTACTACAATCTTAATTGCCAGAATGTTAAGTTTAGAAGACAAAGATAAAAAATATTTATATTTATTATTTAGTTGTAGTTTTCCTTATATGATTTTTAATTTAATCATTGAACAATATGTAATAGCTTTATTCTATGTAATTGTTACAATCTATATTCATTATAATAATCCAAATCGATTGAATTATTCCTACATAGGAGCAGTTGGTACATTAATAACATCAGGAATATTATTTCCAATGATTACCAAATTTCATTCTGCAAAACAATGGATAAAAGATGTTGGAAAAGTCTTTCTAGCTTTTTGTTCAACATTAATCATTGGAGGACAATTTCCTCAAGTATTACTAGCGTTTAGACGAATGAAATTTTTATTAAATTCATTTGCGAAAAAAGTAACATTTCCAGAAAAAATCATTCAATATACGAATTTTGTAAAAGGTATATTTTTTGCAAATACTGGAAATGTAAAAGTAATTAATAAACATTTTTCCTATCAAACAATCGACTTTCAAAAAGCTAGTATAATAGGAATCATAATATTAGGAATCATCTTTATTAGTTATCTAATGAATCATCGAAATAAAATGGCTAGATTATCATTCTTATGGGTACTTTTCTCAATAATCATTTTAGTAATTGTAGGATGGGGTACTGCTGAAAATGGCTTAATTCTATATAGTTTATACTTTGGTTGGGCTTTTCTAATTCTTTATTTCTTATTTTGTTATAAAATTGGAAAAGGGACAAAGATCTATAAACTGTCAATTATTGTAACATGTATAGGAATGTTAATCGTAAATAGTCAAGAAATGATCAAAATATTAAAATTTGCATTAGAATATTTTAAGGTGATTCTATGAAAATAAACATATATGATTTTGATGGGACTATTTATCATGGAGACTCTTCCATAGATTTTTATAAGTTCTGTATCCATAAAAAGAAAAAGAATATCTGGAATGTATTTCCAGTAATTGGAAATTATTGCTTATATTTTTTTAAAATAAGAACAAAGACACAAGTAAAAGAAGTGTTCTTTCAATTTTTAAAAGACATGGATTCCATAGAGGATTTAGTTGAGGAGTTTTGGCAAGAAAATCAAAATAAAATAAAAAAATTCTACAAAAAAAAGAATCATAAACAAGATATTATTATTTCAGCTTCTCCAGAATTCTTATTAAAACCAATCTGTAAACAATTAAAAGTAAAAGATTTGATTGCTAGTAAAGTTGATTCTAAGACCGGTAAGTTTTTAGAAGATAACTGTAAAGGAGAAGAAAAAGTAAAAAGATTATATCAAAAATATCCAAAAGCAGAAGTAATGGAAGTATATACGGATAGTAAAAGTGATTTTCCATTAATCGATATCAGTAAAAATGGATATTTTGTTAAAGAAAATGAAATAACAAAAGTAAAATAAGAAAGGGATTCCTTTCTTTTTTTGACTAGTATTTTTATAAATAAATGATATAATAAAGCTAGTTAAAGGGGAAAAAGGAGGCTATTATTATGAAAAAATGTACAATAATAATGAATCCAGAGAGTGGTAAAAAGAAAAAGATTAAAACGTATGAAGAATTTTATGATATTTTAAGAAAATATGGATATGATACAGAAATCATTCTTACCAAAGCAAAAGGGGATGCTGAAAGAATCATTCAATCATTAGATAATGATGTTGATTTGGTAGTAAGTGGTGGTGGGGATGGAACCCTAAATGAAATTGTTACTGGAAATATGAAACGTCAAAAAAAACTAATCATAGCTCCACTTCCATTAGGAAGTACCAATGATGTAGGAACAATGTATGGACTTAACAAAAGTGTATATGAGAATCTAGAAATACTTCTACAAGGAAAAGCCAAAAAAGTAGATATTTGTTATATTAATGATAATCCATTCGTCTATGTAGCTTGCTTAGGAGATTATATCGACATGGCATATAATACTCCACGTAGTTTAAAAAAGAAATATGGCAAAGTAGCTTATCTATTATATGGACTAAGCAAATTTCGTCTTAAAATAAACAATTATAATATTAAATATAAAATTAATAATGAAGAGTTTTTTGGAACCTATTCATTTATCTTTATATCAAACTCTTCTAGAATAGCAGGTCAACCAGATGTATATTATGATGTAAAGTTAGATGATAATCGTTTTGAAGTAGCTTTAGCGAATGTAAAGAATTATCGAGAGCTATCAAGACTTTTAGTATTAATCAGTACCGTAGATGTAAAAAACATACCAAATGTTACATACTATCAAACTAATCACTTTGAAATTGATTTCTTATCTCCATTAAAATCCTCTTGGTGTATAGATGGAGAAGAATATAAGACAGAATCAACTCATTTTGAATTTCGTGTCGAGCAAGGAATGAAAATGTTAATTCCAGAAAAGAGTATAAACAAATTATTTGAAGAATAAAAAATAGGGGGAATATTATGAAAAAGAATCATAGTGAAAAACGGCTAATCATAAAAATGTTTCTATGTATCATATACTTAATCATAATAACCTTACTATCTGTTTGTACGTATCATTTATATCAAAAAGATAATCAAATACTACCATGGTCTGAAGTAAAAGGTACCAAAGATTACTCTTATATGAATATCTCAAAAATGTCAGAAAAGTTTGCGTATTATAAAGAACAAGACATTGGAATCCATTTTATCATAGAAGAAGAAGATACTGGTCAGTGGCATACATTTTTAATTGCAATTAAAGAATCTAAGATAGATTTATTTCAAGAAATAATTGATTATACCTATGAAAAGACAGAAAAGAGACCAACCCCTATCAAAGTATATGGTTATCCTGTTATCATGAGTCAAGAAATCAAAGAATTAGCAATAAAAAATATTAATCATTTCATACCTGCAGAAAATGAAGTACAAATAACAGAAGAAAACTTTGAAAGATACTTAACAAATAGTTATTTAGACACAACCAAGCCAAAAATAAAAAATGTAGACATTCAATTCAGTCTATCTGTATCTTTCTTAATCATTACCATTATTTTACTATTACTAACAATCATCAATAAAGATAAGATTGTTGATAGTATTATGAATAAAATGGAAAAGGAAAGTATACGTATAAAAAGGAAAAGAAACTACCATAAAAAGTAGTTTCTTTTTAGATTAAATGGTATAATATATTTTATAGGATAGAATATGAAAAAGAGAATCATAAAGACAAATCGTAAAAAAAGAAAAATGATGTTAAGTATAGGCTTAGCAGTTTTTCTGTTTTTAGGAATTGGTTATTCTACCCTAAGCACGAACTTAAATTTAAATGGAAATATAAAGGTCAAAGAACATGATTATACAATGTATGGCATTTTAAGAAAAGCATATAATAATAACGCAGCAAGTCAATACACTCTTGGTAGTAAAGACACAATGACCGGAACACATGATAAACCTGTCTATTATTGGAAAAATCTAAATGATATAGAAAATAAAATTAATGTTATATTTGGAGACAAATGTTGGCAATTGATGCGAACAACCGATACCGGTGGTGTCAAATTATTATTTAATGGAAATGTAGAAAATGGAAAATGTTTAAACACTAGAGGAACTCATATAGGATATAATGACTCTTCTGTAATATCTATGGTTTCTAATGCCTATTATGGTACTGATTACATATACGACCCTGAAACATCTAAGTTTTCCTTATCAGGAAATCTAGTACAATCTAACTGGAATGAGAGCACATCTTCAGATTTGATAGGACATTATAGTTGCAACTCAACATCAGATACTGCTACTTGTTCAACTTTATACTCTATGTATGCATATTCAAGTCCATCATCTAGTAGTAATAATAAAACAGCAGCTGTTTTAAACATAACCTCAGCAGCAGATTATGATTCAATAGGTAATTTGCCACTTAATTATAATGTCCACTTGAATGGTGAATCATTAGCGAGTGTGAGTTATATGTTTAATGAATACTACCCAGATACAAGAATTAATATGGAAGGTTACATGGAAATCTCTTCTATGTATTCTATCTTTAGTTATTCTTCAAAAACTACTATTACAGAAGACAAATGGTTCGCAGATTCAGTATCATATTCAAACCGTTACTATGCATTAGATTCCCCATATCATGTATCTACTGATGTTGATCCTACTACAGTAATTGGAAAGTATTTTGCAACAAGCACAAATGGATTATACACTGTAAGTTACATAATTGGTTATGATGGAGAAAGATTAATAACAGTTACGATGTCAAACGGAAAAACAATTAGTGATTATGAACCAATAATTGTTGGAGATTCATATACAGATAATGGAGATGGTACATATACTCTACAAAATACCAATACTTTATCATTTGTAGAATGGTATAATGATATATATTTTGGTAAATATACCTGTGGGATTAATAAAACAGCATGTGAAAAACCTATGCGTATCGTAAGTACGCATGATGGAACTAAATTCAGTTATGTTGGATTCCAAGACTCTTTTACTTTGGGAAAGGGAAGAAATAATCTTACTTTAACTGATACAATCACTCTAAGCACATTTGATCTTATTGCTAATAATACTGCTTACGATGAATACAAATATTTATGCAAGTCTGGAAAAGCCATCTGTGAAAATGCTTCTGATTTAATAATGGCCTACCAAGGCTATAACGAAATTACAACCAATGATTATTATAAAGATATCAAGTTTATTAAAAACTATACGTTTGGAAAAAGTGTTACCTGGGATGGAACAAAGTATACATTAAAAGACACAGTAGGAATGGAATCATATAATAACAATAGTATTATTTCCAATCACCACTTCACATGTAAAGATACAAGTGGAACAGAATGCGAAAATGTAACATATCTATACTATAGCATGGGTAGTTCTTTCTATTCTTTTGAATTATCAAATGGAAAAACTGGTCCCGATGATATAATCTATGAAACATTACAACATAATGTTAAAGATTCTGTTTCTAAATATGGAATAGAAAAGTGGTATGAAAGAGAAATGCTAGAATATGACAGCTATTTAGAAAAAGCCATATTTATTAATAGCAAATATATTAAAAATAGAGCAGGTCTTAATCCAAATGGTTCTGGCGACGATATAAGAGACGTCATTCGCTTTTCATCATTCAACGGATCGTCTAGTCCTATTGGTTCACTTTATACAAATTCTAATACTGAAGCTTATAGTGTTGAAAATAGTGAAGCAAGATTAAAGTATTCTATAGGATTACCTTCATATAGAGAACTGAGCTTAATGCCATCAACACTAAGACCGAATTATCCAAAAATCTTAACTGCCTCACCATGGGACTATAATAATGGTGAAAGAATTATTCTAATGAATTCAACATATACATTATCATATTATTCAGCTGGACAGGCAGCTAGAGTTAGACCTGTTATCTCATTAAAACCAGGAACAACATATACTTCTGGTACAGGATCACAAGAAGCCCCATATATAGTGGATGCACCACCAATAAACCAACCATAATGAGATGAACTATGCTATAATAAAAAAGAGGTGCATATAATGGAATTTACGGAAATAACAGAAAAAGAATATACAAAGTTTTGGGAGAATCATCCCCTTAAAACATTTTTATCGGCTCCTGAAATATCAAAACTAAGAGAAAAAAGTGGTTGGACTACCTATTATGTTGGAGTAAAAGATAAAAAAAGACTAGTTGCAGCAACGATGCTTTTAGCCCATCCAAGACATTTTCATAAATATGAATTTTATTCACCAAGGGGCTATTTATTAGACTTTGAAAATAAAGAGTTAGTAACGTTCTTTACCGAAGAATTAAAAAAATATATAAAAGAAAAAAAAGGGTATATATTTCGAGTAGATCCCTATCTTATTTATAAAGAAAGGGATATTGATGGTAATATAGTAGAAAATGGAATTGACCATTCTGATATAGTAGAACATTTAAAGTCTTTAGGTTTTAAAAAGGTACCAACTCCTCAAATGGAACAAGTAGGTTGGATGTTTTCACTAGGTTTAGATGGAAAAACAGAAGAACAAATTTTAAAAGAAATGAAACCGAATACAAGAAATACCATTCGGAAAGCAGAGAAGTTTGGAATTACTGTGAATGAAATCACTTATGATGAATTAGATCGGTTTCAAAGTATCATGGAAGAAACTTCAAAACGAAAAGGTTTTTCCAATCGTAAACTATCTTATTATCAAGAAATGTATAAATTATTTCATGATAAAGAAGAAGTTAAATTCTTTATTACGGAATTAAATCTAAAAGAATATATTCATCGCCTAGAAGAAGAGAAGAAAGAAAAAGAAGAAAAAATTAAGAGTTTAAGTGATGCGAAATACAATGAAGGGGCCAAAAAGAATTTAACCAATGAAATAGAATCCATTAATAAAAGAATACAAGAGTCAGAAGAAATCATAAAAGAAAAAAATACCGATATTATTACCTTATCAGGATCCATGTTTATGTTAATACAACCTGAAGTAATCTATCTTTCTAGTGGAAACTATGAAGAATTTATGAAGTTTAATTCACAATATTTAATACAATGGGAATTAATAAAATATGGAATTGAAAAAGGTTTTAAAAAACATAATTTTTATGGAATACCAGAAAACATTAATGAACATCCTAAAGATTATGGAATTTATGAATTTAAAAGAGGGTTTAATGGCTATGTAGAAGAATTAATAGGAGAATATGAACTTCCTATTACATGGCATTTTCAATTAATAAAAATGATTCATAAAATGAAAGGAGAAAAATAAATGCATAAGACATATAAGACAAAGGGAACATGTTCTGTACAAATAGATTATGATATAGAAGATAATAAAATCCATAATGTACAATTTTTAGGTGGTTGTAATGGAAATCTAAAAGGAATAGCAGCCTTAGTAGAAGGGCAAAACAAAGAGGAAGTAATTCAAAAACTAAAAGGGATTAAATGTGGATTTAAACTAACATCTTGCCCAGATCAATTAGCCAAAGCTTTAGAAGAGAGTAATGAATAACTCCCTTTTTTAGTGAAAAAATAAAACTTGCTTTTTTTCGTAAAATAGAGTATTCTCATATTAAGGGTGTGAGAGTATGAGTATGAAAGAAGTATTTAAAATGACTATTCAAAATACAAAAGCTGTTTCTTTCTTATTCGTATTATCAGCTATTTCTTTATAATTCAAAAAGAAGGTATTTTATTGGAAATTCCTTCTTTTTTTGTAGAGAAAACCCTATTTGAGAGGAGTGAATAAAATGAATAGTCGCAAGTTAGCATACGATATTGAGGAGATGCCACCTTTAAAAGAATCCATCATCTTAGCATTTCAGCATCTATTTGCTATGTTTGGTGCTACTATCTTAGTACCAATTCTAGTAAATGCTGCAGCTGGAAAAGAAGTATTAACGATTCCAGTTGCCTTAGTAACATCTGGTATTGGAACACTTATCTATATTCTATGCACAAAAGGAAAATCGCCTGTTTATCTAGGAAGTTCCTTTGCCTTTATTGTTCCAATTGCCGCCGCTTATACAAAAGCTGGAATTGCAGGAGCAATGACTGGTATTATGGCCGTAGGTTTAATCTACATCATAGTAGCCATTATTATTAAATTTGCAGGAAAGGATTGGTTGGAAAAATTACTACCACCAGTTGTCATAGGACCAATGATTATGATAATTGGTTTAGGATTAGCTCCATCTGCTATTAATCAAATAGGTTTAGCAAGCGGAACCAGTCTTGATTGGAAAATCATTTTAGTAGCATTTATTTCCTTTATTGTTACTGCAATTGTAATGACAAAAGCAAAAGGATTTCTTCGTATAATTCCTTTCTTAGTAGGAATTGTTGTAGGATACATAGTAGCTGTTTGCTTAGGCATGATTGATTTTAAGACAGTGGGGGAAGCTACTTGGTTTAGCGTTCCAAAATTTAAAATCTTATGGAAAGATTATCAATTAAATTTCACAGCTTTAATGACAATTGCCCCAATCGCCTTAGTAACACTATGTGAACATATAGGAGATCACACATCATTAAGTAATATTATAGGAAGAGATTTAATCAAAGAACCAGGATTAGATCGTACTTTATTAGGAGATGGACTTGCAACATTTGTTGCTGGATTTTTAGGAGGACCAGCTAATACAACATATGGAGAAAACACTTCCGTAGTAGGAATGACTAAAGTTGCCAGTGTTAAAGTAATTGGTTTAGCAGCCATCTTCGCCATAATTATTGGATTTTTAGGAAAATTTACAGCCCTAGTATCTACGATTCCAAATGCAGTATTAGGAGGAGTATCCCTATTACTATATGGATTTATTGCTGTAAACGGTTTAAAAGTATTAATTAAAAATCAAGTTAATTTTGAAGAACCTAAAAATGTAATTGTAGCATCATCTATGTTAGTATTAGGATTAGGAGGTGCAGCTGTTTCTATTGTAAGTGGAGACTTATCATTGACCATTTCTGGTATGTCTTTAGCAGCAATCTTTGGTATCATTTTAAATTGTGTATTACCAGGGGAGAAAAAACCAGTAGCAACTTTAATCAAAGAAGATACAAGATATGTAAAACAAGATATTAATAAATTAAAAGAAGATATTAAAGAAGAACTAACAGTAGAATTAAAAGAAGATATTGTTAAAATGATTCAAAAAGAAATGGATCATCCAAAAAAGAAGAACAAAAAGTAGGAGGACAAAATGGAAGTTGTAGAATTAAATCATCCCTTAATAGAACATAAACTTGCCATATTAAGAGAGGAAAAAACAGGAACAAAAGAATTCCGAGAATTAATAAGTGAAATAGCAATGTTTCTATGCTATGAAGCAATGAAAGATGTAAAACTAAAAAAAACAGTGATTAAAACCCCAATAGAAGAAATGACTACAGGGAAACTAGAAGAAGATAAATATGCATTTGTTCCAATATTAAGAGCAGGAATGGGAATGCTAGATGGTGTAATAACCGTCGTTCCTAATGCCAAAATAGGTCATATTGGAATGTATCGTGATGAAACAACATTTGAACCAGTAAATTATTTCTTTAAAGTGCCAAAAGGAATTGAAAAAAGAGAAGTATTCTTATTAGATCCAATGCTAGCAACAGGAGGAAGTGCCTGTGATGCCATTGATTTGTTAAAGTCAAAAGGAGTAAAAAAGATTAATTTTCTTTGTATCATTTCGGCTCCTGAAGGCTTAAAAGCAGTATCGGAAAAACATCCGGATGTAAAGATATTTACAGCTCACATTGATCGAGAATTAAACAAGAATAAGTATATTTGTCCTGGATTAGGAGATGCAGGAGATCGTATTTTTGGAACAAAATAGAAAGACAAAAATCTTTCTATTTTTTTATGTTATAATAAAATTGGTGATAATATGAGAGCATCTATAAAAAATAAGATTATTGTTTTCTTAATAATAGGAGTCAACGCTAGTATAGGATTTTCTTTCATAATAGGGGGAGCGATTATGGCTATTCAAGAAAATATCCCTATATGGAAATACTTACTATCAATGTATCCTTTACTAGCTTATGCTTTATTTTTTACAGGCATTCTTATCTATGCCATTATAAAAACAATAAAATATACTATATCTAAACCAGTAGAAGAAATCACGATTTGTAAAATGAATAAGGATAAATATTTATTTGTAAATCAAAAAAGGAAGCTTTATTCTAGTACGAGAACATTTAAAAAGAATATAGAAATCAATCAATATTATAAAATTACTAGAAGAGATGATGAAATTATCAATATTGAAGAAACTACAGAGAAGATCCCTTTTAATGGAATAAAAGAAGGTTTTTGGACTACTTTTTATACTCCCAATGATATTTATAAAGATGTTGCATATCTGCCAATAATATATACGATAGCCGTTATGTTTCTACCATCTATTATCGCCATTCCTGTATTAGGAATTATTGGTTATGACTTATATACTAAAATAAGAGTATCCAATCGTAAGAAAAAAATATTAAACGAAAACTATACATATGAAGATATAGAAAATATTGAAAGAAGTATTCAAGGAGAAGATGCCCCTTTCTTTGAAAAAATATTCAAGTTCTATCAAAAACATCGACCTATCTTGATAATTCTTTTTATCGTTCTATTATGCTTAATCTTCTATTTATTAGTGAAATAATATAAGGAGAATCTATGAAAAAAATCATGATTGGAATTATTTCTTTAATCAGTATTCTATGTATTTTTTGTATTGGTAAATCTTTTTATCGAAACTATCAAATACGTCATGCAAAGAAAGTTGTTATATTAAAAGAACAAGAATTAGAGGTTTTTTCGGATGTAAAGTTAAAAGATTTGATTCAATCAATGAATGGAACTCTAATCAAAAATAAAAAAATCAATACAACAGAAATAGGAGAACAAGAAATCACTTTCGAGTATATAACAGATCAAAACATAAAAGTTCCATATACAATTCATATTTATGTAGTAGATCGTACCCCTCCCATTATCTATCAGCCATCTTCTTATACAGTAGAAGAAGATTCCATGACAAAGAAAGAATTAGCTGAATCTCTATTTTGTGGAGATAATTATGATGATCATCCAAAATGTACTATAGAAGGAGATTATAATTTAAAAGAAATAGGAACATATCCAGTAACATTTAAAGGAGAGGACTCTTCCGGGAATATTTCAAACTATTCTTTCAATTTAATTGTAAAAGAAAAAATAAAAAAAAGTAAAAAGAGTAATACGACGACGAATCATTTCACATCATATACAGATTTTCAGGATATTATAAAGAATTATAAAAAGAAAAATACGAAAATAGGAATTGATGTTTCTCATTGGCAAGGAAAAATAGACTTTGAGAAAGTAAAAAAGAGTGGCATAGAATTTGTCTATATCCGAGTAGGTAGGGGAGATGGAATCGGTGAAAAATATGTTTTAGATGACCGGTTTGAAGAATATATTAAAGGCTTTAATAAAGTAAAAATACCAGTTGGAATCTATTTCTATTCAAATGCAAACAGTGAAGAGGACGCTAAAAAAGAAGCAAAATGGGTACTTTCAAAAATAAAAAAATATAAAGTAGATTTAGAAATAGCTTTTGATTGGGAAAATTGGAATTACTACCAAGAGTATGATTTGAGTTTTTATCATTTAACACAAGTAGCCAAAGCGTTTATCGATACAGTAGAGAAAGAAGGCTATCATGGCATGTTATATTCTTCCAAACACAATTTAGAAACCATATGGTATCCTATCAATACAAATATATGGTTAGCTCATTATACTAAAAACACAAATTATGAGGGATCTTATAAAGTATGGCAAATTTGTGAAGATGGAAAAGTAGATGGGATTGATGATAATCTTGTGGATATTAATATCCGATATAACAAAAAAGGCAAGGATTAATTATACCTTGTCTTTTGATATGTTTTTTTGCCTTCTTCATAGACTTTCTTACATAAATCATTTAATTGATTTACCGGAACAGAAATTCTTTCATAGATTTTTGCTTTTCTAAATCTTAATAAATCAGCTATTTTTGGTCTATCAGAATCATACCAATTACGATTTTGAACATTTGTAGGATCCAAACCTTCACGAAATGATAATGTATCATGAACGTCACCATAAGGAGATAGATTAATAGTAATATCAAATACATCCGTCTCAATTTTTTGCTCAGGTAAAACTAGATGATCTCTTTTATCAAACACATAGTGACTATCAAATAAAGAGGCAAATTTTTCTAAAGTGGAAATTATTTCATAAAAATCATCTCCACACTTTTCTAAAATAACAGGACTGATTGGTTCAGTGGAATCACTACAAAAGAACGAATCATCACCAACTTCTTTGTTTATAGAATGAAAAGATCGCTTCGATTTTCCTGCTAGTGACATAGATATGGATATGATTGTTCCTTCCCCAGTTGGACTAGGATAGATGATTGGACATATATATTCACATTCTACATGTTTTTTTCTAGTAAAAAAACCTTTCTTTTTTTCTTCTTCCACAAGTACACGGTTCACTTTATCAACCAATTCACTAGTATCATATGCTCTTTGTAATTCTGAGAATTTTCCTCGTAGTATAGATATTAGTGTTCCTACACTAATTTCTTCTTCTGTATCTTCAAAATAATCACGATGGGACCAATCTTGAATAATATCAGCTAATTCTTCGTATTTTCCCATAAGGGACTTCCTCCTTCATAACGGCCTATATTATAACACAAAAGAGTAAAAAAGTCTAGTTATTATATATACTTATATATTTGCACTACAACATGATTCCCTTTTGTTTCTTTTATAATGCCTTTATAACGATATTTTCCAATCCTTTTAATACTAAATACATCATTCTCTTTTAACTTATAAGATGAATCTTTTAAAATATCATAATTTAATAAGATTTCTTTCTTTTGTATTTTTTCCACAACATCTTTTCTAGCAATATGACATAAGAAAGCAATTATCGTATCAATTCGATTACTAGAAACAATTCCTTCAATCAATTCATATTTTCTTTCATAATCATATAAGGTATCAATCGGAAGTTCTTCAACACTAACCGAACAATTTCTAACCATTAAAAAATTTGATTCAAAATAATTTCTAACAATCGGTAATAGATAAAGAAAATATCTCCCATCAATTAATAAGATATCTCCAAACAGTTCAGGCGCAATATTCAAAGAATAAAGACTTCCTAAAATATCTTGGTGACGGACAGGAACTTTAATTTTAATCTCATATAATAGAACTTCTGGTATTTCTTTTTGATAAACAATGACTTTTTCACTATCTTTATAGGGATAATAGATAGAATAATCTCCTTTTTTTAATTTTCCCTTTAATAAAGATAATTCTTTTGGATCTAAAAAATAAGTACTATGTTGATTCCATAATCGATTTAAATTTTTTTCAATAAAATACATAAGAATCCCTCTTCTTAAAAGATATTATAGCATGATATAAAAAAGAAAAGAAAAAGAAATCGTTAGTCTTGACAAACAAAAAAAGAATACCATAATATAATAATAGAAGATGTAAAAATGAGATAAGAAGAGGATCTTCTATAAGGAGTAGAAACAAGAAGTATTTATGAAAAAAATAATCATTAAATTAAATATTCTTGAAGAAGAAAAGAAATCTTCAAGAATTGAAAAACACTTAAAAAATAAAGAAAAAATCCATAACTGTAAAGCAAATTTAGAAGCTAAGACAATTTCTATTATCTGTCAAGATGATCTAACAATAGAAGAAATAGAAGAGTATTTAGAAGAAATAGGATATTCATCACTAGGAGTAGAATTAGTTTCTAAAATTCACAGAAGGAAAACAGGAATAACAGTTCTTCTAGGAATCGTATTACTAGGAGTTTTTTTGCATACTCTAAAAGAAATCGTTCCAATTCCATTCTTTCAAAAAATGACCCCTAAAAGTGAAGTGCTCCTTCTATGTATTTTATCCATAGTATTTATAGGATATGGTATGACTATTATAATAGATGGTATCAGTAAGTTATTTACAAAAAAGATGAATTTAAATAGTTTATTATCAATCGATATTATAGTAACTTATATTTATTCTTATGTTTTATTTTTTAAAGTTTTAACAGGTAATAGTTCATATATGAACAATGTTTATATTGAAATCTGTTTTTTCTTAATATATTTTCAAAAAATAGGCCATTCAATAGAAAGAAAGAATCAAGAAGAATTAGAATTAGAAGTAAGTCAATTATCAAAAACGAATCGAAATAAAGTAAGTAAAAAAGAAGGAAATTCCTACAAAGAAATATTTCTAGAAGATGCCAAAAAAGGAGATACAATTCTATGTTTACCAGGAGATAGAATACTATTAGATGGGACAATCATTTCAGGAAATACACATTTGGATGAATCATCTACTCTTGGCAAAAGTGTTTCTTCTCCTAGAAAAGAACAAGATAAAGTATTATCAGGTAGTATGAACTGTGAAAACGAAATAGAATATAGAGTCGATAGAATATTAAGAGATACGTATACTAGTCAAATTAGTAAAGAAGTCATTGATGAGAGAAGAAATAAAGAAAGAGGAATCAAAAAAATTGATTATCTATGTCTCATTTGGACTCCAATCTTTGTAGTAATAACATTCATAATATTAGGACTAATCTATTTTATAACTAAAAAAGCAAGTGTAGCATTTACTACTTATGTTCTAATTTGGAATATTGTATGCCCACTAAGCTTAACATTAATTACGCCTTTAGCATTTCAGAAAAGTTCTAAATATGCCAAGAAAAAGGGTGTTTTAATTAAACGAGTAGAATCTCTCTTACAACTTCGAACAATCAATACCGTAGTATTTGATAAAACAGGTACCTTAACAAACGGCTATTTAAGTGTATCTAGAATCAACAATCATAGTGAAATGGAAGATAAAGAATTACTAGAGTTACTAGGAGCGATTGAAAAACATAGTTCTCATGCCATTGCAAGAGGGATTAATAAATATCTAAGAAGTGAAAGAATCAAGGTGAAAAATGATTTTATTACAGAAGATTTAGATGGATATGGAGTAAAAGCAAAAGATGATAATACAATTTATTATGCTTGTAACGGGGAATTATTAAAGAAACTAGATATTATTAATTCCTATAAAGAAGAAGAAAGAAAACTAACATTAGAAGGAAATACCACTATCTATCTTGTAAAAAATAAAAAAGTAATTGCAACATTTGGATTAAAAGATAATGTGAAAAAAGAAGCTAAAAAAGTAATGGATTATTTAAAAGAAAAGAATATCGAAATTATGATTTTATCAGGAGATTCAGATGAAATTACTAAAAAGATAGCAAAAGAATTAGGAATCAAAAAGGCCTATGGAAATCAAACAACAGAATCTAAGAAAGAAAATATCAAAAAACTTCTTCAAACGGGAAGAAAAGTAATGGTAATAGGAGATGGAATAAATGACGCTCCATCTCTTGCCACAGCAACAATAAGTCTAGTTTTTAAAGGATCAAATGATATTGCAATTTCCGCAGCAGATGGAATGTTAATGAATTCCAGCTTATTGAAAATTATCGAATTATTTACAATCCGTAAAATAGTTTTAAGAACAGAAAAACAAAATCGAATTATCACAATGGTTACAATATTTATGTTATTCATCATGTGCCTAATCTTCAGAGAAAAACTAAAAACATGGATGATATTAGTAGGAATGTTAATCAGTACTTTATTCGTTATTGGAAATACTTTTAGACGGAAAAGAAAGTAACTTGAAGGAAAAAGAATAATATGCTATAATAAGGCGGTCAAAGGAAGTGGTACTATGAAAAAAGTTGTCATTGGTATGAGTGGTGGAGTAGATAGCAGTGTAGCAGCTATAATCCTACAAAAACAAGGCTATGAAGTCATAGGACTCTTTATGAGAAACTGGGACTCTTTAGCTGACGGAGAGTTAAATGGTCCAACAACAGATTCCGGTATCTGCCCACAAGAAGAGGATTATTTAGACGCAAAATCAGTATGTGATAAATTAGGAATACCTCTTCATCGAAAAGACTTTATTAAAGAGTATTGGAATTATGTATTTACGTATTTCCTAGATGAATTAAAAAAAGGACGTACTCCAAACCCAGATATCATGTGTAATAAATATATTAAATTTGATGCCTTCTTGGAAGAAGCAAAAAAATTAGGGGCTGATTATATCGCAACGGGACACTATGCTAGAATAAAAGATGGCAAATTATTACGAGGTGTAGATTCCAATAAAGACCAAACGTATTTCTTATCACAAGTGCCAAAAGAACAGTTTCAAAATGTATTATTTCCAATCGGTGATATGGAAAAGAAAGAAGTTAGAAAAATTGCTGAAGAATATGATTTAATAACTGCCAAAAAGAAAGATTCAACTGGAATTTGCTTTATAGGGGAAAGAAATTTTAAAAACTTTCTAAAAAACTATTTACCAAATCAACCAGGAGATGTTGTAGATATTGATACCAATGAAGTTATTGGAAAACATATTGGTTTAATGAATTATACAATTGGTCAAAGAAAAGGTTTAAATATTGGCGGAACCAAAGATAAAATGTTTGTTGTAGGTAAAAATTTAGAAAAAAACATTTTATATATTTGCTTGGGAGAAGATAATGATTATTTAATAAGTACTTCTTGTTTAGTAGACAATTTGAATTATTGGGAAGAAGAAAAAATAACAAAATGTACTGCTAAATTTCGTTATCGTCAAGAAGATGTTCCAGTAGAATTAGAATGGTTAGAAAATGGAGAGGTTTTAGTTAAATATCCACAAGGGGTAAAATCAGTGACTCCTGGGCAAGCTTGCGTATTCTATGATAAAGAAGTATGTTTAGGTGGAGGAATCATCAAAGAAGTTCGAAAGAACAATCAAAAACTTTGGTATTTATAAAAAAAATTAGTAGGGGTAATAATGTTCGGATATAAGGAAATTAATTTAAAAAGAAAAAATGGAAAGAAATTCTTCTACCAAAAAGAAAGAATAGATAGATTACTAAGAAAAATCATAAAAGAATCTCAATCAGAATCTTTTTGGCACCAAAAAACATTTTTTATACAAAAAAACTTATCCCCAGAATATGTGGATAAAAGGAATAAAAAAAATATACGTGTGGAAAACC
Organism: uncultured Erysipelotrichaceae bacterium; assembly: GCA_902782835.1. Lineage (GTDB taxonomy): Bacteria > Bacillota_I > Bacilli_A > RF39 > UBA660 > UBA3789. Next base: position 26,924 of record CACZOQ010000011.1, read on the forward strand.
TTCGAAGAGCCTATCAGTTTTTGAATGAAGAACCAGATATCAACGAAGAGAGTGTACACACATTATATGAAATGATTACGAATGGACTATTAGATTCATTCTCAGAAGAAAATATGGGGGCTCTCTATCGAACAAGAGATGTATATATTCTAAATGCATATGATAGAATGGATTTTGATAAAGGCTTTTCTCCGGAAGAAATCCACTCTCATATGAAGGATATTTTTTCATACGAAAAAGGAGAAGAAAAATCTTTAGAAGAAATACTTCTAAAATCCCAAATCATTCATTTTTACTTTGTATATGTTCATCCATATTATGATGGAAATGGTCGAACAGCTAGAATGCTAGCAGAGTGGTATTTATTAAAAAGAAAAGCCTATCCATTTATTTTATTCAACAGAGGAGTATCTTTTACTCCAGTAGAATATAAGAAAAGTATTCAAAAAGCACGTTCTGGAGATTTAACTTCATATTTAGAATATATGTTAAAGACAATCGAAAAAGAATTAAAAAAAGAAAAAATCATACATCAAATATCTTCAAACCAAAAAGAAAGACTTTCACTGCTAGAAGAGAAATTTCTTTTATACTTATTGTCAACATCTCAACCAACCATTCAAGAAATAAGAGATTGTTATGAATTGCAAGAAGATTATTCAAAAACATCATTTGCGACAAGCATTTTATCATTATTAGAAAGAGGAATTCTCACAATTGTAGATAATAATATCAAAATCAATCGAAAATGTATGAGTTCGAAAGAAAAAATAAAAACAAAAGAGGAATCATTATGGATCAAGAAAAAATTGGAAAATTCATAAAGAAAATTCGTCAAGAAAACCATTTAACACAAAAAGAAATGGCTGATAAATTAGGTGTAACCTTTCAAGCTGTATCAAAGTGGGAAAATGGTAAAAATGTTCCTGATATTGCGATTTTAAAGCAAATAAGTGATGAATTTTCAGTCGATATAGAAGAATTATTAGAGGGAGAAAAGAAAACCTCTTTAAAAAGAAAAAAATTACCAGTAGGTATAATCCTTCTTGGGGTATTATTATTAGGAACTTTGGTTTTTCTATTCATCCAAAACCAAAATTCTGATTATGAATTTAAAACAATATCATCTAAATGTTCCGATTTTAAAATAACAGGAAGTGCAGCTTATAATAAAGAAAAAGCAACTATATATATTTCAAATGTAGAATTCTGTGGCAAAGAAGATACAAATATATATCAAAACATTCAATGTACTTTATATGAAAACTATAAAGATACAAAGACAAAAATTAGTACATGTAAATCCGATACGAATATTAACTTAGAGGATTATTTAAAGAAAGTAAATATAAATGTTGATCATTATTCTAAGAGTTGTAAGAAACTAACATCAAATTCATTATCGTTAGAGATTATAGCTAGTACAAAAGAAGGAAAAAATATTCAATATATTATTCCTATTAAATTAAATGATAACTGTTAAGAAGATTCAACGAATAGTTGAATCTTTTTCAACGTCAATTTGATAGACCTTTTTCTATATTATAGATATAATAATAGCAGGTGATGAAAAAATGAAAAAATTAGTTTTCGTATTATTAATGATTAGTACTCTTTTTATAGTAACTGGTTGTGAAACGGGAAAAAAGGAAACTTCTACCAATGAATTTAAAAAAGAATATGAAAGTATAAACAATACAGTAAATGAAAAAAATGGAAAGAAATATAGGTCTGTTAATATTCCAGATAATAATCCAATGGTAATCACAACAGCAGAAGAGATTGTCAAAAAAATAGAGAAAAAAGAAAGTTTTTACGTATTTTTTGCTTTTAAAGAATGTCCTTGGTGTAGAAGTGTAGTAGAGCAATTAATCAAAGCTGCAAATGAAAAGAAAGTAGATACAATCTACTATGTAGATGTAAAAGATATTAGAGATGTAAAAGAAATAGACGAAGAAGGAAATATAAAAACAGTATCAGAAGGAACTGAAGCATATCAATCCTTACTAGAACAATTAGGAGAAGTATTAGAAGAATACATTTTAACAAAAGAAGAGGAAAAAATAGAAGTGGGAGAAAAAAGAATTTATGCCCCAAATTTAGTCGCAGTTTATAATGGTAAAGCAAGGCAACTAGAAACAGGAATCAGTGATGAATTAGAAGATCCATATGGAAAGTTAAATGACAAGGTGAAAAAATATGCTTATAATAAATTTAAATGCTTAATAGAGTGTTTAGAAGAAGAAAGCACAACATGTCAAAAAAATAAATGTTAAAGAAGGGATCCTTCTTTTTTAATTTAATGATATAATAAAAATTGGAGGGATATTATGACAAAACCAATTGTATTATGTATATTAGATGGCTGTGGTGTTCGTGAAGAAACCGACGGCAATGCCTTTAAAAATGCCAATAAGCCAACGCTTGACTTGTTAATGAATAAATACCCACATTCCATTTTGCAAGCCAGTGGAAAAGCCGTAGGACTACCAGAAGGACAGATGGGTACAAGTGAGGTTGGACACATGAATTTAGGATCTGGGCGTGTTGCCATCCAACCATTAGAAAATATTACGGCATCGATAGAATCAAAAGAATTCTTTCAAAAGAAAGAGATTTTAGATGTTATAAATCATGTAAAGAAAAATCATTCCTCTCTACATGTTTTCGGATTACTATCAGATGGAGGAGTTCATTCCCATATTAACCATGCCTTAGCATTATTAGAGATGTGTAAAGAACAACAACTAGAAGATGTATATTTTGAAATATGCTTAGATGGTAGAGATACTTATGAAAAAAGTGCATTAACATACCTAGATCAATTGCAGAGTAAAATAGAAGAAGTAGGAATTGGTAAGATTCATACCATTTCAGGAAGATATTATGCGATGGATCGAGATAATAATTTTGAGCGTTTAAAATTAGCTTATGATGCTATGGTGTATGATGAAGCACCTAAATATAATAATTATAAACAATTAGTAGAAGAAAACTATCAAAATGAAAAATATGATGAATTTGTAATTCCAGGTATTATTGAAAAAAAGCCATTAGAAGATAATGATGGTATTATTGCTTTTAACTTCCGTAAAGATCGTTTAAGAGAAATGTTTACATTACTATCTAATCCAACAGCATATGAAGAACAAGCAAATGAAAAAAATTTAACAGTAAAACATTTTAATAATTTAAAAGCCCTTACAATGTATCCAGTTACTGAAACTGTTACTTGTCCACATGCATTCAATGATTTAGATTTAAAAAACATATTGGTAGATTACTTTCATGAGAAAGGAATCAGTCAATTACGAATAGCAGAAACAGAAAAGTATCCGCATGTAACATTTTTCTTTGATGGAGGAAAAGAAGTAGAATATCCAGACATGAAAAAAATTCTAATTCCTTCTCCCAAAGTAGCTACGTATGATCTGAAACCAGAAATGAGTGTTTATGAAGTTACCGATCATTTCTTAAAGGAAGTAGAAAATTTTGATGTTACAATTATGAATTTGGCGAATGGAGACATGGTAGGACATACAGGTGTATATGAAGCTGCTAAACAAGCAGTAGAGGATATGGATAAATGTTTGACCAAAATATATGCGAAAGTAGAAGAACTTGGTGGTATATTGATAATTATCGCCGATCACGGAAACTGTGATGTTATGTGGGATGAGAATCATAAACCAGTCACATCTCATACAACCAATCCAGTACCATGTATTATTACCAAAGAAAATATAAAACTAAGAGATGGAATTTTAGCGGATATTGCTCCAACAATGTTAGAGCTATTAGGTTTAGAAATTCCACAGGAAATGACAGGAACTTCATTAATAATATAGAAAGAGGAATAATATGAAAAAGAGTTTATTAGGGATTTCATTACTGACAATATCTTGCTTATATTTCTTACTAGCAGCCGTTATTATTTTACTTACCATCATAATGAAAATACCTGTAATTTATGGAATTTCAGGTAGTATTATTTTATTAATTCTTCAATTTTTAATTTCTCCATTTTTAACAGACATTTCCATGAAATGGTTTTACAAAGCAACATTTGATTATACAATACCAAAATACTTAGAGGACTTTATTAATGAAGTATGTCAAAAGAATAATATGAAATATCCAAAGATTGGATATATTAATGATGGAGCACCAAATGCCTTTACATATGGACATACTAAAAATGACGCTCGAATCATAGTAACAAAAGGTATATTTGATTTATTAACAGAAGAAGAAGTAAAAGCAGTAGTTGCTCACGAATTAGGGCATGCAACACATTATGATATGCTATTTATGACAGTTGCTCAATTAGTACCATTGATTTTCTATTTTATTTATGAAAATGCTATGGATACAGATAGTAAATCTAGTAAAAATGATGACAATTCATCAGGAGCTTTAATAGCAGTGATTGCTTATATACTATATGTGGTTAGTAATTATATCGTTTTAGCCTTATCAAGAACAAGAGAATATTACGCGGACTATTTTTCAACAGAAGTGACCAACAATCCTCAAGCTTTAGCTTCGGCTTTAGTAAAAATCGGTTTTGGTTTATCAACCGCTTCTACCAATGGAAAACATTCTGCTTCTAAATCAAATGCTCTAGGAATTTTTGATTCTAAAACATCCAAGGCACTAGTAGTTACCAGTATGGATAATGGACAAATTTCCAAAGACCATATCAAACAAGCAATGAAGTGGGAACAATGGAACCTTTGGGCGAGATGGTATGAAATTAATTCTACGCATCCATTGATTTCAAAAAGATTATTAGCAATCTCTGAACGTTGTAAAGAGATGAACCAAGAACCCTATATTGTATTTGATTTAAAGAAAGAAGAATCTTACGTAGATGATTTCCTACTAGAAGTATTCATCAGTTTTTTACCATTGATATCTTTCTTAATAGGTATGATTGTAATAGGATTTTTATTTTATCAAGAAAAGAAAATAGTTTTAGCAATAGGTATAACATTACTTGTAACAATACTATTTTCATTTATTAAATTTAGAAGATGTTATTCATCTAAACCATTTGAAGAAAGAAAAGTACGAGATTTATTAGGAGAAGTAAAAGTATCCCATATTACATCGATTCCATGTACTATGAAAGGAAAAATTATAGGTAGAGGAAATCCAGGATGTATTTTTAATGAAGACTTTATTCTTCAAGATGATTCTGGAATTATCTTTTTGGATTATAATCAACCAGTAAGAATAGTAAATACCATTTTTGCAATATTTAAATCAAAAGAATACTTTGACAAAGAAATAACAGTAAAAGGTTGGTATCGGAGAAGCCCTGTTCCTTATGTAGAATTAAAAACAATGGAAATTGATGGAGTAGAAAAGAAAGTCTATACCTATACTTTCAAAAAAGTGTTATTAATCATTGGATTAGTAATAGCAATTGGACTTATAATTGCATCATTTATATAAAAAAAAAAGAGTCTTAAGAGGAAGACTCTTTTTCTTTAATTGTAACAATCGTATAATGACTAAAATCTAACCGTCGAATCATAGAAGTAAATTCTTCAAAATTCAAATGTTCTATATCTTGTACAGAGTCTAAATACGGATAGTGATAAGTAATAACATTTTCAACAAAAGGCATAATCATATTCATAATATTTTCATCTCGTAAAAGAACACGGACCATTGAACTTTTTTTATCTAATTCAAAACTCTCTTCATCAAAGAAATCCATTTCTTGGATAGCCTTTAATATTTCTTCTTGAAAGACTTTAGCATTATGAGTATAACCTCCAATACTAATAAGTAAATAATCTCCAACTCGAGTTTCACTACAATGAATCGAATTAGAAATAACTTTTTCTTCAACCATTTTTTGATAAAGAGGAGAAACCATTCCAAAAAAACTATTATAAAAACAACCTAAATAAAAATCTAATTTTAACTGTTCTTTGGAATCCATAGAATGAATATCTACTTTATAAGTAATATCAACATGTTCAAGAGGAGTTGGAAAATATAAAATATCTTTTTCTTTCACAACAGCAGCAGGTTCATTTGGAGATAATAAGGTAACAGGAGAAGTATCAAAAGACATTTTTTTATAAAAATCTTGAATGACAGTAAGAACTTCATCTCTATTATAATTTCCAGCGATGAAAATCATTTGATTATTTGGTCGATAAAAAGCATCATAACATACCTGTAAATCATCAATGGTAACCTTTTCTACCTCTTCTAGACTTCCACCTACAGAACGAAAAGAAATAGAATGAAATAGATTCTGAAATGTTAAAAGACTATTATGATAAAAACGATTATTCATTTTACCACGTATTTCTTGATAGATAGGATTTTTAAGCTTTTCTAATGCTTCTTCTTTAAAGGAAACATGATAGATACCATCTAAAAGAGTTTGAATTCCATAAGAGACATCTTCAACGGTTTCAAAATAAAAACGTGTCATGTTGATATAAGTAGAAGCATTGGTATTCATTTGTTTTTTTCCTAAAAGTTCTATAAAATTTCCTTCTTCATTACACTCAACAAGATAATGCTCTAAAATATGGGCAATACCATCTTGAAAATGGTATTCTTTTTGTTGATATTGAAAGTCTTTCATTTCTCCACCAAATAATGTAATGAACTGAAAAAAGGTAGAATGACGTCTTGAATCTGGATATAAATAAATGGTAAGTCCATTTTCTAAATGGAGAGTCTCTATTTTATTCATGGTCTTCCTCCTTTAAAAAGTAGATAGTATCTAAATAAAATCTACGAACAAATTCTGCAATATCGTGAGCAGTAATCTTTAGACACTTTTGATAATGTTCCTGTAATGTATCATCAATTCCTAAATCTGCAAAAATAAAATCACTAAAAAGAGAATATTTATCATCTAACTGTCTAATTAAATCAAGACGTTTCCGTTCTTTAATATTATTTAGTAATGGGGTTACTATTTCTTCATTTTGTAAATCTTTAAGGATTTCTATCAGTACTTTTTTTACCTCATCAACATGATTTTTATGAATACAAGCAGTAATTTCAAATACTCCAAAATGACCGTAAGCAGCAGCAAAAGAAGAATATATTAAATCTTTTTCATTTCTCAATCGCTGATTCAGTAACCGAGAAGATAGGGATGTAAGTAAACTTTTAGTAACAGCCATAGGAATAATATCTTCCTTTTTCATATCCTGAATTTTATATAAGAAAGAGATAGAAGAATCTTTAAAAATAGAATCTTCTTCAATTTCTTGTACATCTTTTCGAGGAGGTAAAAAATTCCAAATATCAGCTTCTATTTCTTGATTTTCTGAACTCATATGTGGGAAATACTTTCTACATAGCTCTTTTATACGTTCTTCATCCACATCTCCCATAATATAAATAATAGGTTTTTGCTTAGTAATAACTTCTAAATAATATTCATAAAGGTTTTGCGGGGTAACTGTTTGAATTAAATCTTGATGGTGGACTAAACTCTTAGAAAATAATTCTCCTTCATCCACTAATTCTTTAACTCTAAGACTATGGTAAGAATAAAAATCTTTAGAAACTCCTTTAATAGAGGTCTCTAAATTGACAATTTCTCGGTCTAATTCTTTTTTAGAAAATCCTCCATTTTCTACAAAAGGAGAATAAATCATTTCTTGAAAAAATTGAAATTGACTATCTAAATAATCATGCCCCAAAGCATAAGTATCTGGAATAATCATAGAAAATGAAAAACATCCTTCATTACCAATAACGGTTCTGCTACATCCTGTTCCTAATATGAAACGTCTTTTCTTTTCTTTTTGAAAACTTTCTTCTGTAGGATAAGATTGACTAATATAAGATAACATACTAGGTAATAAACGATTTTTTGCTAATAAATTGATAGAATCATTAAAAGGAAATAATACTTTTATAAGAATCGTTTGAAAATCTTGATTTTTAAGAATAATTGGAGATTCTTTTAATGTAATAGTTTGCATAATATCACCACAATAATATTATAACATAGAAAAATATCTATGAGAAATCCACTAAAAAGTAGAATAATTGATCAATTTAGTATATAATGAAAAAGAGTAGGTGATAGAATGGCAAATAAAGAAACAAAAGAAAAAACAGAACAGTCATTAGAAAATCGTTGCCCCGCATGTAAAGCTTCTATATCATATAATCCAAAAGTTGGAAAATGGAAATGTGAATATTGTGGTAGTGAATTTACATTAGAAGAAATGCAAAAAGAAAATGATAATGCATCAACAGAGAAAAAGAATAGAAAAGAGCAAAAGCCAGAAGATACTTATGATGGTTATATATCTTATAAATGTGAGAGCTGTGGTGCCGAAATAATAGCGGATGACCAAACAGCTGCTACATTCTGTGTTTATTGTGGCAATACAGCGATATTACAAAGTAAACTATCCGGAAAGTTTTCTCCAGATGTTATCATTCCATTTAAAAAAGAAAAAACAGATGCAACCAATGCTTTTAAAGGATTATCTAAAGGAAGACCATTAATGCCAAAAGGTTTTAACGATTCTCATAATATAGAGAAAATAAGAGGTGTATATATTCCATTTTGGCTATACGATATTACGGTTTCAGGAGATGTCGTTATGGATGCAAAAACAGTAGAAAAGTGGACAGTAGGTGATACACATTATACAAAAACCAATACCTTTAAAGTTACAAGAGGAGGAAATATTCATTTTTCCAAAATACCTGTTGACGGATCTACTCGCTTTGCTAATGATATAATGAATACGATAGAGCCATTTGATTATAAAGAAATGATTCCCTATAATCATGCTTACTTATCTGGCTTTTATGCAGAAAAATATGATGAAGATCCAAATGTTATTTATCCAGAAGCATCGAATCGAGCACTAAACTCTGCTCGAATAATACTCAAAGACGATGCTAGATATGCAACAAAAGTAATTGTTTCGGATCAATTAGAAGCAAAAGAAACAGAAAGAAAATATGCCATGTTGCCTGTTTGGATGGTAAACGTAAAGTACAAAAATAAAATGCACATCTTCGCAATGAATGGTCAAACAGGAGAATTTATTGGGAATATACCACTAGATAAAGGTAGAACATTATTGTATACAATCATAATATTCACAATCTCTATGGCCATATGTATATTAATTAGTTATTTAATATTTATGGGAGGTAATTAATATGAAGAAAGCATTAAAATTATTATTTATCTCACTAATATGATTAAGTATTACAAACGTACAAGCCAGTACTAAGACATTTGATCGAAATGATTTAGAAAACTATGGAGTAAAAAAGAAATGGGATATTACAAGTAAAAATTTAAATAATGTTTTAAATACAAAAGCAGTAGACTCTTCCGAAAAAATATATGATTATGCTGATTTATTAACAGATGAACAAGAAGAAATGCTAAAAGAAAAAATGTCCAATTTTATTGAAGAAAATAAGATGGATATCGTAATTGTAACAGATAGTTTTTATTATGCTACGGATGGGAAAAATGAAGAATATGCATCAGATTTTTACGACTATAATGATTTTGGAATGCAATTTGAAAATTATAGTGGAGTTTTATTATTAAGAAATGCTTATGAACAAGATCCATATTTTGATATGTATTCATTTGGAAATGCCCAATTGTATTTTACACAAACAGAATATGATAGCATCTTAGATGGTATTTATGATGATCTACATTCTGGAAACTATTTAGATGGATTTTTATCTTTCGTTTCTAGAACAGATTCCTATATAAAATCAGGCCCTCCTTCAGCTATGAAAAACTATTATGTTGACGAAAAGGGATATTTAAAACAATACTATCGTATTCCTTGGTTAATATCCATAGGAATATCATCCATTTTAACATTAATTATTATGATTATTTTAGTAAATAAAAATAAAATGGTAACCAAGGCAAGACAAGCTGAAGATTACGTAAATAAAGATTCTATTCATATAACCAATCGAAAAGATGTATTTGTAGGATCGCATACAAGTAGTTATACATCTTCTTCCAGTAGTGGAGGAGGGGGTGGAGGATTTTCATCCCATAGTGGTTCTTCTGGTGGAGGTCACAGTAGTGGTGGAGGACGCCATGGCTAAAAATTCACAGAACCATAATGAAAATTTCATATAGATTTCACAATAATAGAATATGATGATTAAGAAAGAAGTAAGAGGTGATAATATGTCAGAAAGATTAGATGACGAAGAAGAATATATAAAACCAAAAAAGAATACCAAGAAAAAAGGAAAAGGAATTACATTAATCGTAACATTCTTTATCTTATTAATAATAGTTGCCTTTGTAATTGCGCTAAATAATGTTGGATTACTAAAAATAGAACAATTAAAACCAGTAGGTGGTAAGAAAGCAGAATTAAACTATACACAAACAACAGATAAAGTAAAAGAAGGAATTTATATTACTGATGTATCTGAAATTGTTGAAGAAGCTATCCCTTCCATTGTAGCAATTACAAGTAAAACATTAGTAAAATCTGGTATGTTTGGACCAAGTTATTTTGGTCAAGGACAATACTCTGAAGGGGCAGGTTCAGGAATTATTGTTAGTAAGAATGATACAGAATTATTAATTTTAACGAATAATCATGTTATTGAAGGTGCTGAAGAATTATCTGTTCAATTTGTAAATGAAAAAAGTGTAGATGCAACTGTAAAAGGAACTTCTGAAAGAAAAGATGTAGCTGTAATAGCTGTAAAATTAAGTGACTTAGATAATGCAACCATTGAATCCATTAAAATTGCAACACTAGGTGACAGCAAAGAATTAAAAGCAGGAAATGGTATTATTGCAATTGGGAATGCATTAGGTTATGGACAATCTGTAACAGCAGGAGTTGTTAGTGCCGTAAACAGAGAAGTGACAATTGATAATATAACTTCAAAAATGATTCAAATTGATGCAGCTATTAATGGTGGAAATAGTGGAGGAGCATTATTAAATAGTAAAGGAGAAGTTGTAGGTATTAACTCTGCCAAGTATTCATCAAGTGGTTCAAGTACCTCTGCTAGTATTGAAGGAATGGGTTTTGCAATTCCAATTAGTGATGTAAAAGATTTGATTACTTCATTAATGAATGGTGAAGATAGTAATGATGCTGCAATGGGTGTTGAAGGATATATGATTACAGAGGATCAAAGCAAATCATACAATATGCCAGTAGGTTTCTATATTTCTAAAATTGTAGAAGGCAGTGGTGCAGATAAAGCAGAATTAGAAATAGGGAATATTATTACAGAAATTGATGGAAACAAAGTAGAAAAATTCAGTGATTTAACTGACGTAATCTACAATAAGAAAAAAGGAGATAAAGTAAAAATAAAAATAAGTTATGCAAGTGGCAGAAAATATAAAGAAAGAGAAGTAGAAATAACTTTATCATAAAAGAGTCATAATAAATGACTCTTTTTCTTATTATTTTTAAAAAAACATTGACAACACTCAAATTTTTAGTATAATTAAATATGTCTACTTATTTAGTCGACTCGGCGTTCGGAAATTTAGGCTGGGTTCGATTAAAGACATATGCGGATGTAGTTTAATGGTAGAACCCCAGCCTTCCAAGCTGACTACGGGAGTTCGATTCTCCTCATCCGCTC
>CACZOQ010000012.1 GCA_902782835.1 uncultured Erysipelotrichaceae bacterium
AAAAAATAGGTAATTACTTAAAGAAATATCATTTATACAGAATAGGAAAAATAATATTTAGATTATTAAAATTCCCATTCGTTGTTATTAAAGATTTTATTCATATATTTGAAAGATAAATAATAAGGAGATAGTATTTATGGAAACAAATAAAGATTATAGTAATATCAAATGGAAAGAAAATGGAAAATTAAAATTATTAATTATAGTAGGAACCAGACCAGAGATAATAAGACTATCTGCCGTAATAAAGAAGTGTAGAAAGTATTTTGATTGTATTTTGGCACATACTGGGCAGAACTATGATTATAATTTAAACGGTGTTTTCTTTAAAGATTTAAAACTATCTGATCCAGAAGTATACATGGATGCAGTTGGTGATGATTTAGGCTCAACTATTGGTAATATAATTGACTGTTCATATAAACTAATGAATCAAATTAAGCCAGAAGCATTATTAATACTAGGAGATACAAATAGTTGTTTATCTGCTATTCCAGCTAAGAGATTGCATATTCCAATCTTTCATATGGAAGCTGGTAATAGATGCAAAGATGAATGTTTACCAGAAGAAACTAATAGAAGAATTGTTGATATAATTAGTGATGTTAATTTAGCTTATTCAGAGCAAGCTAGAACGTATTTACATGAATGTGGGTTACCAAAAGAAAGAGTTTATGTTACCGGTTCGCCAATGGCTGAAGTGTTAGAAAATAATTATGATGAAATTAATAAATCTGATGTTTTAGATAAACTAAAACTAAAAAAAGGTAAATATATTTTACTTTCTGCTCACAGAGAAGAAAATATTGATACTGACGAAAACTTCTTAAGTTTATTTAATGCTATTAATAAGTTAGCTGAAAAATATGACATGCCTATACTATATTCATGTCATCCAAGAAGTAAAAAGAAAATAGAAAAAATGAATTTTGAATTAGATCAGAGAGTAATACAACATGAACCACTTGGATTTCATGATTACAATAATTTACAAAAAAATGCTTTTTGTGTAGTAAGTGACTCTGGAACATTACCGGAAGAAAGTTCATTTTATATTTCTAAAGGAGAATCAATACCTGCAGTATGTATAAGAACATCAACTGAAAGACCAGAAGCATTAGATAAGGGCGATTTCGTTTTAGCAGGAATAAATACAAAGGATTTATTAAATGCTGTTGAAGTAGCAGTGGAAATGAATAAAAATAAAGATCTTGGAATACCAGTTCCTAACTATGTAGATACAAATGTTTCTAATAAAGTAGTTAAAATTATTCAATCATACACAGGAATTGTGAATAAAATGGTCTGGAGGAAAAGATAAAAAAGTAAAATTATTAGGAGGTTTATATGGGTGTTAGAAGTGGTTTAAAAAAAGTTTTCAAAAGAATAGGTAAATCCACGAGTGTTGAATTAAAAAAAGAAATAAGTAGGTTAAGTGATGAGAATAAAAATATAAAAGAACAATTAAAAATGATGGAAGATTTAGATTTTTCATATAGATATAAAATATGGGAATATAATAATAGTACCAATATAATTTTATATGAAAATTATCTTAAAAATTCTAAGAAAAAGGAAAACTTTAATCCGTTAGTATCTATAATTATTCCTGTATATAATGGACATAAATTTTTAAAAACCGCTATTGATGCTGCCTTAAATCAAACATATAAAAATATAGAAATAATAGTAGTTAATGATGGAAGTAAAGACAATGGTAAAAGTGAAAGAATAGCCAAAAAATATGGAAAGAAAATTAGATATTATCATAAAGAAAATGGTGGGGTGTCAACTGCACTTAATTATGGTATAAGAAAAATGAAAGGTGATTATTTTGCTTGGTTATCTCATGATGATTATATAGAGAAAAACCATATTGAAAAACTTGTTGAGTTGGTTTCTATAGAAGGAAATGAGAAAGTAATACCTTTTTCCTCTTTTAAAATAATTGATGAAAATGGAAATTTAGATATTCCAAAAACAATTGATTCGCAAATATTTTGCATGGATTATAAAATATCAAAGTTAAAGAATTATTATTCTTTATTGCAAGGAGAAATAAATGGTGGTTCAGTTTTAATACCAAAAGAAGCATTTGAAAAATATGGTTTATTTAATAAAAAATTAAGAATAACTCAAGAAAGAGATATGTGGTCTAGGTTAATAAAAGAATATCATTTTATTAATGTACCATATGATACTGCTTCAATAAGAATTCATTCTGCA
>CACZOQ010000013.1 GCA_902782835.1 uncultured Erysipelotrichaceae bacterium
ATACTAAATTCTTTTTTTAATCGTAATCTGTAATTCCTTTTCCAGTATTTGGATTTTTAATAGAATAAATCATATCGGTTCCGAAAAGAGTTAATAATATAAAACATATTATAATTACTCTTTTGTATTTTATCTTATTAAAGATTGAATTCATTAAGGGAGCAATAAAGTATATAATCGTAGCTCCTCCTAAACCAAATACTAATAATCCTTCTAAGCAAACTCTACCATTTAAGTTTAGAAAATAACCTGTGTAATCCCACCATTTTTTATGAACAAATAGTTCCAATAACCAAGAACTAAGATATTCTACTATTCCTGCTAAAACCATTGCTGAACCAAATAACCATAATGGATTTTTGCGAAATGGTTTTAGTACTAATAAGATTAGTACTGCACCCGTTCCATAGATTGGTAACCAAGGACCAAACATTGTTCCTCTATTCACTAATTGTCCATCTCTAATGATGTGAATTCCTACTTCATAAGCATAGCCTATAAAAGATACTAAGAAGAACAACAAGATTATATTTCTAATTGGATAGGATTGATTATAATCCGTATTAATCTGGATATTCTTAACTGGTACTTTTAGTTTGTTGTCTGGGTAAACATTGAATTTTGTTTTTTCATTAAATAATTCATTATCATTTAATACATGATTCTTATCAATTCGTTTTTTTGTCTTATCCCTTAAATCACAATATAATTCTGCTTCTATAAATTCTTTGTAAGCATTTGCATATAATATATTACTTAAACCAAATGTAACTAGTCCTAGAATAGTCCAACCCAATAATGATATGTCTAATTTAAAAGCTTGCCATTTATATCCTTTCATCATTTCTTTTGATAGTCTAAATGCTTCTTTCATAGTTATCGTTGGGTTTTCTGCTAAAATATAGGGAATCATTCTATATTGATAAATCTTAATAATCCAACCTATTCCTGTAAATAGCCATAGAAATAATATAATTCTTTCTACAAATAAGATTAAAGATAAATGAATTGTTCCTTTAATTTTATATGGGAATAATAAGCGAAAAACATTTGTTTTGGGATAAATCCTAGATTCTAAGAAAAATCGATTCTTACCAATTTCTAAGACTATTTTAATAAAGAAATAGATTATAAATGCAATAAACGCTACAAATAAAGAAAATAAACCACTTCCTATATCATGTTTATAATAAAATAGTTTGATTGAATATGTAAAATTATAAAGTGGGGATATTGATACTCCTAATCGACTAACAATGGGAGCTAAAACTCCTTTGGCTTTTTCATTATTTTCTTCCTTATTTTCTTCATTTAATTTGCTAATATCTACTTTATTTGTATCATTATTATATACGACTGATTGAACTGCTTTCCCTTCTTCACTTTTCGTAACTATCTTTGTAGATTTCATATAGGCATCATTGATTATTAATGAGAAAATAAAAACAATCAATATACTCATTAAATAATTCTTTTTCATATTTAGATGAGCTTTTTTCTTTAGACTATTTCGATCTATAGTTTCCATTATAACACCTCTCTTATTTAAAGCCTTTCTTTTACGGTATCAAAATATAGTTTAAAAGAGTTTGGATATGTAAGATTATCTGGAAGAGTTTTAGAAAACATAATTTTTTCCATTTCTAATATTCACAATAACATAATAATCCGACAATTCTTGTTAGTTCACTATCTGGGCAATGCCCTAAATCATAAAGGTTTAAATCAAACATAAGCCTCACCTCACTACTACGCATATTTCTTTACTACTATTATATCATAGCTCTTCCAAAAAATAATTCTTTTATATCGTTGTTTATTATTATGATACTTGTTGTAATATTGCTTATTTAAGAATGCAGGAAGGAATCAGAAAAAAAGGAACTATTATTCCTTTCTGATTTTAAAAGAGTTCTATGTAACTCTTTATTATTTATGATTCATATTGTCTTTATATTGATTGGCCATTTCCTCGAAATTATAATTCATAGTTCCCTCTGAATAGTCATAGCTCAATTCTTTTTGGTCTTTAAAATAACTGTCTCTAATGATATCTATTGTGGTATTCAAGATGTCTTCTTTTTCTGTTTTCGAAGAAATATCATATTTTTCTTCCGTAGCATCGACTAAGAGTCTTTCCATAAGATCTGAAAATTCACAATATAATTGTCCTTTCATAAGACCATCCATTTTATATATGTATTCAACTGGTGAGCTGATTCCGTTTTGGTACATTAAATCATAGAAACTCATTCCTTTATGATTTAATAATTCTCCGATTGAAACATTACATAATCTCGCTATTACTCTTAACTCTTCTTCATACATTTCATAAAAACTATGGCTATTATAATCATTGGTTGCGAAATGGGCAATCATATTTGCTCCACCTTCTCCAATCATTGAACCAATCGAAAAACCCGTGTAACGATTATTTGTTGGTAACATAAGATAATTTGTACCATCAAATGAAACTATACTATCTTCCATCTTATTTCGATAAGCTAATGTTCCGTGTCCTAGCACTTCGTGAATAAACTCAAATTCTTTAAATGGAACATCATTCGGTAAAAATACAGTTCCCGTTGTTTTATCAAAATAGGCATATACAGATTCATTTTTGACTGTTTGCTGCATCTCTTCTTTAGAAAGATATTGGATTTGCATTCGTCTGGCATTTCCATATAAAATACTAAGATCTAGATCTTTTAGTTCTTCTGTATTTTTCATATTATTTAGGCATTCTAGAATGATACTTCTCTTTGCATCATCTATCTTTTGATTATCTTGAAACGCTTTTTCAACATCTTCCCATGTTGGAGTAAAATCCATTTGAGTATATTCTCTAAACTCTTCAAAACTCTGAAGAATAATCTGGCGTTTATTGTCTTTGTTTATAAAGTTTTGTGCAAATATATAATCATTTCCATCATATTCTTTTATAGTTACATCCATGTCATATTCTTTAAAATAAGCCATGATTTCTTGTGTTTCATCGTCTTTTTTCATCATTGTAGCTACTTCTGTTTGATAATTATTGGATCTATCTTTTGTTTGTGTACAACCACACATCGATAATACTAGAACTAGTGATAATACACCACTTGTTGTTCGGACAAAGGGAGCAATATTAATATTGATTTTTAATAAAGATTCCTTTAATTTTTTTAAACGTTCTTTTAATGGTATTAATACTAAATTATTATGATAAAACATATCATATAATTCTTTAAATACCTCTATGTCTGGATATTGAAAACAATCTTTTTCTTGATTATATTCCATAAAATAAAATGGGTAATTTTTGGATATTAAATAAATATATTCTTTATTTTTGTATTGAAAACTATATAAATATTGAAATGTTTCTTTTTTCATAATAATCCTTCTCTATCTTTCTATTTTTTTTATTTCTACATGCATTCTAGGATGATATCCTTGTTTATGATAAAAGTTTATTCCTATTCTATTATATGCAAATACATCTACTAAAATATATTCACAATTTTGAGATTTAAAATAATCTTCCATTTTATTCATTAAGGCTATGCCCACTCCCTTGCTTCTTGCTTTAGAAGAAACTATTAGTTCTGTAATTTCTCCTTCTTTTGGGCATTTATAATCTAAATAGTCAAATTCACTAAATGGAACAATGATTCCCATAATTAAACCAATTACTTTCTCATTTTCTATTGCTAAAAAACATTTACCTTGATGATCTTTTATCTCTTGTAAGTCTAGTAAGGCCATTTTTTCTCGATATTCTGGGTGAAGTTGGTCGAGTTCATCTTGATCAACCGACAATAAGTATTCTTCTAATTCTACCAATAGATTTCTTACATCTTCTAAATAAGGGTCTCTATATTCTATTATTTCCATTTTATCCCAACCTTATATTGTTAGTATATCATATTATTAATAATCCTGGGAGGAGGTAAACTTGTATTGTTTTTTGATAATTCTTTTGCATATCTCTAAAAAATCATATATAATGAAACTAGAATAATATGGAGTGATACTATGGCAATCGATAAAAGAAGAAAAGAATATAAAGAAAAAAGAAAAAAAAGAAGAAAAATTGCTTTATTTGTAATATTGTTATTATTAACGGCTGTTTTAGGAACAGTAACCTATGCTTGGTTTTCTGCTAATATGAAATTAACGATTGATACGATGGATATTAATGTTGAAACGATGGCTGGTATTCAAGTTTCTGCTAATGGAATTAATTGGAGTAATACCATTACGAAAGATGATCTTATTAATGCTATCAAAACCTATCCAAGTGCTACGAATCAATTACCAGAAACATTATCAGGATGTTCAACGGATGGAAGTGTTAGTGGAAAGACAATGAATATGTACCATGGAAATACTCGTTTACATGGTGAGGAAGGCTACTTCTTAACGGCAACAAAACAAACAGAAATTAATTGTGTTGGTGATGAGCAGTGTTCAGGAAAACATTATATTGCCTTTGACATTTTCTTATTAGTAAATGAAAGTGCTAATTTAGTTGTTACAGGAGAATCTCATGTGCATAATAAAAACAATAAAGTGGAAGGTGGAGAAAATAGTGCCCGAGTTGGATTTGTTAATTTAGGCACATTAGCAGATACATCGAATGGTTCTGCTGCTCAATATCTAGCAAATGCATCTAGTAGTATTATATGGGAACCAAACTATGATACTCATACTGAAAATGGGGTAAAAAATGCTCAAAGTATATATGGATTAACAACATCTCAAACTGGTGCTGCTAGACTTCCCTATAAGGGTGTTAATAGTGAGATTACTGGAAAAGGAGTTTTAATATCCGCTACTGATTCTAGTCCTTATTTTTCTACAGTTAATCCTCAGATTACTACTACCAAAGGTTTTTCTGGAGATCAAGATTTTACTACTATTACTAGAGGTATTACAAAAATGAGAATTTATTTTTGGTTAGAGGGTCAAGATGTTGATTTGGAAAATAAAGTAAGTGGTGGAGAACTTGAATTTAAGTTAGAAATTGCTATTAAATAAAAAGAAGAACTCTTTATTGAGCTCCTCTTTTTTTCTGATATGGTTTTTTGATCCCTACTGCGTCATCATAATATGTTGGTGGTTCATCTAAGTCATAATAATCACTATCAGCATAGTCTGATGAGCCATCCCAATATCCTGTATCTGTATAGGCATCTATATACATTGGGCGTGGTTTTCTAATGTCTCTTAGTACATCTTGTTTTCTATTCGTTTTTGGTTGTCTACGGGTTTGATGAATACCGGTTGCATCATCATAATATGTTGGTGGTTCGTCTAAGTCATAATAATCACTATCAGCATAGTCTGATGAACCATCTAAATATCCTGTATCCAGATATGCATCGATGTAGTCTATATCTGATACACTTGATTCTCCATCTTGATAATTGATTGATCCTTCTTGTCTATGACTTTGATGTTCCCTAATTAGTAACCCACTAAAATAGTCATCTACCTCATCTAGACTCTTACAATTTCGCAGTCTTATTCTCCTTTCCTGTTCTTCGGTTTTTTCTTTCGTTTTCATTTTTTCTCTCCTTCTATCATCACTTTCTTCATATAAGAAAGGATTTTCAATTGTTTTATAATATCTCTCTCCTAGTTTTCTTTTTTCTTGATCAAATATTCTTTTATATATCAGTAATCCATCTCTGCTTAAGATAATATTATATACATTTTCATTTTTATTCTTTTCAGATAATCTTTTTAATTCTTGATAGATTGCATCTAATTCTTTTCTTATCGATTCTTCTAGAGATTCTAGTGTAACTCCCATTGTTTGAAAATCTTCTATACTTAATGGATATTCATGACTATTCACTTTATGAAGCATAAAGTCTATTATTTGTTCTCGATTTTCATGATAGATTCCTCTTGTTATATCTTTAAAGTAATGCGTTGTAGCATAATATCGGCCTTCATCGATTGGATTTAATTGATTGTTTGATTCATTCTCTAAATAATTTCGAATGACACTCGTTGAAATACTATCTCCTTCTACCGTGTCCATTTGAGGTTCACATGGAGTGATTATGGCTTTGGGATTATAGTATAGACGATCTCCCATTAGTAACATGAATGTTCCTGTTGAACCACATCTTTCTGGAATATAGAAAGATATTTCTTTATATTTTTCTCTCATTGCCCGTGCCATCATTGTCCCTGCTTTTAGGTTTCCCCCTCTTGTATTTAATACTACTAAAAGAGAATCATATTCATTTAATTCTTTGATAGTATCCAGGAATTGAAAAGCAAGTTCT
Organism: uncultured Erysipelotrichaceae bacterium; assembly: GCA_902782835.1. Classification (GTDB taxonomy): domain Bacteria; phylum Bacillota_I; class Bacilli_A; order RF39; family UBA660; genus UBA3789. The sequence continues at coordinate 6,288 of CACZOQ010000013.1, forward strand.
TCATCAATCATGGCATCATTCATTTTTGGATTATTGAATAAGAAGACAATATGGGAATTTAGTTTTTCTTCTAATACTTTAATCATTTGCAATCTTCTCCATTACATATTTCTTTAATAATACTTTTGATTGTTTGTCGCAGGCAACTTCTTGCAATGAATGATTCATATCGAAAGATTCTGCAACACAACCACCATGACAGATATCTAGTCGTTCACAATTTCCACATTTATTGTGGATAGTTTGTTTTCTCTCACGTTCTAATTGGTCAATACAACTATTAATATCCGTTATTGATAAATCTTCAATATTACCATAATGAAACTTATCTATTCCATATAAACGATTGCAGGAATGTAGTTCTCCATTTACATCTAAAGAAATAAAATGACGAAAACAGTCTGGGAGGGAATTGCACAATCTAGGATGATAATCCTCATCTAATTCTTCTCTTAAGGCTTCATATAATTCACTGATTTGTCTTGTTCCAACTTTTTGTTCTTTATCATCATACCAGATATCAAATAATGTCTTTAGAAAGTCAGCATATTCTTCTTGAGTTAATATGTTTGGAGCAAAATCTCCATTGGCATTATATACAGGGCGTATGTTACAATGAAAGCCTTGTTCTGCAATGAAATCGTATATTTCTTGTTCATGACCTAGCTGTTGTTTTGAAATAGACATGATTACTCCATGAGATATGGAATGCTCTCTTAATAGTTTTAGTTTTTTTGAAACTGTTTGAAAACTATTTTTACCATTTGGGAAAACTCTAGCGCTATTTTGTTGTTCGTTGCACCCATCTAGACTAACTCCTACATGAATATTATGATTTTTAAAAAATTGAATGGTTCCCTGATCAATTAGTGTTCCATTGGTTTGAATACTATAACGTATATTTAAATCTCTTAATTGATTACAGAAATGATCTAATACTTCGCTATCTACTAATAATGGTTCTCCTCCATGAAATATTAGTTTTCTTCTTTTTTCCTTTTCCCATAATTTATAGATTCCCTCTATAATCATTCCTTCATTTTTTTGAAATAATTCTGTTGCATCTTTTCTAAGATTTCTACAATCAGAATGATTTTCTTTATCATAACAATATGTACAAGTTAGATTACAATTATTTGTAGGACGAAAAATAATTGTTTCCATATACCGATCCTCCCTAGTATTTTATTCTTTCTTGAAATTGTTTTTTATATTGTTTTATTTCTTCATTATCAAGTGATTTTATAACCGGATTAAATCCGGCTGATCTAGCCCACAACCGATAAGCATAAGGACTTTTTTGCACATAGTCATCGGTTTCACGAACTTGGATATAACTATCTAGACAATCCTCTAAATACCGATAATTACTTGTTCGATTCGATATTTTGATTGATTCAATTGGAAAATCTATATTCTTTAAAAGATTATCTAATTCTTCAGGATAAAAACTCTGTAGTGCATAAATATAATTTGCTCCATATCGATTTATATTTTCTCTAAATACTCTCAGACAGTGTTCTGTTGTACTCCTTTTACAACCCCCACAATTCAAACTACATCCATTATTCACTAACAGTTTTATTTGAAAGCCATTTTCATATATTTGCTTCATTAAGTCTGGTCTTCTTAAAAATTCTCTTCCTACTACAATTGTATGAAATTTTGAACTTATAGTAGCTAAGTCTTGAATTGAAAAAGAACTGTTAAAACTACAAATTGTTCTGGCATTAGGGAATTGTTCAGAAACCCAATCAATATGGCGATCTAGACATGTAATATCGGAAACTCCGAGTTCTTTCACATAGGGTGTTGCGGAGATTACCTCTTCCATGGTCATAGATGGACGATTTAAAACACAGTCTAGTTTGATTCCTTCTTCTTTACATCGCTTTAATATTTCGTAGAACTTATGAATATTTTCTTCGTTATCCTGAAACTGTCTTGCAATTTCTTTTCGCGAATGATATCTCTCTCCTAATGGTGGTGAGAAATATATACTATCTATGTATCCTTTATATTTACGAAATAAAGATTCATATTCTTCTATACGAATTTCTAAGGATAATCCTATCGATAATTTTTTTTCTAGTAATGAGTTCATTTTCTCCCCTCTTTAATGCGTATTATATAGAGACCATTTTATTATTTCAACGATTTTTCCATAATAAAAAGTTATAGGATTATAACTTTTTTGATTCTATTATTTCGTTTTTATAATACTTTACTAGTTCCTCGAATGATATTTGAGCATTCGCTGGAGAAGTACTTGGAAGATAAATCGCATCTATTTTTACGGTTTCTTTTAAATATCTGTTGTATAACTGATATGCTAATCTTCCTGTTGTATATATCTTGGCTATTTTTGCTTTTTCCACAAGTTTGTGAATATCGTTTACTTTTACATCTTGAATTGATGAGTCACTAGATCCATTGATCGAGCAACTTTGAATGACATCGTATAAAGCAATTTTGTTTTTCTTTAAGAATTGTTTCTTTTCTTCGATTGTTTGTGGTTCTGACTCTGAAAAGACGTTTGCCATAACTTTCCAAAATCGATTTTTGGGATGAGCATAATAAAACATTTCTTCTCTTGACTTAACACTCGGTAGACTTCCTAATATTAAGATTTCAGAATCTTTTTCTATGACTGGTTCTAAGGTATGTTCTACTTTTTCTTTTTTCATATTTTTACTTTCTTTTCTTTCTGATTTGTTGGATGATCGCAATCATAATCGCTATTACTCCAATTGCTAATATGATGGTTCCAACTATGTTTAGTATTTTACTTAGCCATTCTATATTTCTTGATAATTCTACTAATATAATCCCCATCATTAAGATTATAGTAGGAATAATATTATTCTTTCTCATATTGGTTCTCCTTTACTATGAAATAAAGTAGTTTAAGATCTTTATTTTTTTTATGATGATTAGAATTAAAGAACTTCCTAATAGAATCATCATTGTAAATATAGGAATTCCTATTATTGGATTGATAGATTGATATTGAAAACATTGTATTGTAATATCTAAAAATATTCCATGTATTAAATAAACGCCTAAAGATAAACTAGATAATAATGATCCGATTTTAGATACCGTTTCTTTTTTATAATTCGATATTACTAATATAAAAAATGCAAAAGAAGAAAACATAATGAATGGAGTACGATAGGCAAAGAATAAATTATAGAACTGGTTTCTTTTGATAGAAGTTTGATAGTTTAATGCTATACTACTAATAAAACAGATTAACATGATTAGTATCCATAGAACATTATATTTTTTTAAATCGTTCTTTTTGATATAAGAATATAAAACATCTCCCATAACAAAGAATCCTATATAACTAAATAAAGTAAAATATTGTGCTAGAAAAGGAATTGTAATACTTAATGTAGAAAATAATAACCATAATACGAATAATATAGATTGAATGATTCTATTACTTTTTTCTTTTATGATTTTTAACAGTGGTTGAAGAATATAAAGTATTAAAATTGTATAAAGAAACCATAAATGGGCACGATACGGAGTTAATATTAGGCGATATAATTGATGATAAGTAATGCCTAAATATAAATATTCCCATATTAGATAGATACTATCCCAAGCAATTATTAATACTATATATTTTATGATTCTTTTAATATATTTATTTTTATTCCATTCTCTATTCAATAATAATGCCCCACTAATCATTAAAAATATGGGAACACTAATTCTAGAAATAGTATTAAATACAAGTGAAATAAGAAAAGAAGAATGATTTATGATACCAAAGCTTCTTGAATATACATTAGAAACATGTACTGTGATGACCATAATCATGGATATAACTCTTAAAATATCAAAAGCATTTTCTCGTGTTGGTACTGTTTTTTTCTCTTTGATTATTTCCATATCAGTTTAAATTCCTCTACTCTATAAATTTTATCTTCTTCTATATATTTCACATAAGAGTTAGCATCGTTTTTTTCTGCAATTTTAAAAATATCTTTTTTCTTTTTCACTTTTCCTTTTTTTATTATTTCTTCTTGCCATCCAACACTATCATAACTATTGGTTGTACTAACGGTATTAATATATTTATATTTTCCTTTTTTTGTTTTATATAAATAGGTTGTATGTACCGTATCTGAATTTTCTCCTTTAAAAATAGCTACATAGTCTGTTGGAATATCTGTCTTTTGATCTTGACTATATTGATATCCTATAATACCTATTTCTACTATCATTAGTAAGCATACTAAGAATATCCATTTCAATCTATTCATTTGCCTCACCATTCTTATATTTTTTATTAGAATTCTTCATATACGTATCAAAACTTTCTATATTTACCATTTCATCTTGAAATAGTGGATCTTGAAGTAATGTATATAATTCATAAGATAGACAATCTCCGTCTAAGAGAGAGTTCTCATTATATTCTTCTTTACTCGTCGTACTCCAATCATTTAATTTGGTAAATTGTAAAATATCTACATGTAATCTTTTGGCTAAATGAATAAAGTCTAATACTTCATGAATATTATCTTTTTGTATAACATAATTAAATTGATAAGAAACAATCTTTCCTTGTTTTCTCAATTCCCCTAACATTTCTAGATTTTTCATTAATATGTCAAAATTACCATGTCTTAGCTTTAAATAGGTTTCTTTTGAAGCTGCATCGATAGAAATTGCTACATAGATTTCTTTATATTTTCTTTCAAGTAAATTCCACATTTCTTTTGTAAATAGGATTCCATTTGACATAATTTTAATCGTTTTTCCAAATATTTCATCGTCTTTTAGAATCTTTAAATAGGTAGGACTGAAAAAAGCTTCTCCTTGTCCTCCAATTAAAAGACAAGATTTATTTAACCAACCCTTTTCTTTTAGTATATTGGAAATTAATAATGATTCTTGTTTTTCTTCTTCTGATGGTCTATAAAACTCTCGACGGCAACTATTACATCTTAAATTACAGGTTCTATCGATCGATAATGTTAATTGCTCTGGTACTTCTAATGAATTTAATTGAATGTCTTTTGTTGATAATTTTTTATAGTCTCTTTCAAAGTATTTACACATATTTAAGTTACAAAAACAAAATGTTTTATTGATTGAAGATAGTTTAACCATTCTAGCATAATAGTTATTATAAAAGTCATCCTCATAAAATACATTTCCAAAAGATTTTGAAATCCATGTTGGACAACAACCCCAAACATTACCATATATGTCTATGTTGGCTTCTCTTTCTAGAATGGTACATTCAATATCTTTTGGTTTACTATATAATACTTTGATCAACATCTCAGGTAAACTTAAAAGATAATTAGGTATCATATTGATACTTTCTAAATCACGATAGAATTCTGTCCGATTATGAGTTTCATATTTTCTAGAGAACTGCTCTAAATAATCATATAAATTATCGATTGTATAAAAATCGATTGATGCTTTATAGTTCATTTTTTCTAGCTTTTTTTGATCTTTTTTTTCTGATACAAATAGTTTTTTTTCTGGGTCATTTCTTTCTAGTGTGTCTGTATATTGATAGGGAATATTCAATATAAAGGCTATTTCTTTATTTATAAATGTATTTTTGTAAAATATAAGTTGATCCATATTTTTCTCCTTTATATATTTTTATTATATACTAATCCTTTTTTTTTTTAAACTAATAGTACAGCATTCTTTTATTTTATGATATGATATGTTATATAAAATGATTCTAATTAGGTGATAAGATGGAAGAAGATATTTATGGATTAACAGAAGAAGAAGCTGTTAAATTAGAAGAAGAAGGAAAAAATAACTTTTTAGTATTTCCTCCTTCTAAAACGAAAGAACAGATTATAAAAGAAAATGTTTTTACTTATTTTAATTTTGTGTTTTTATTTTTATCAATATTATTGATTTTAGTTGGATCTTTTCGAGATTTGAATTTTTTACCTGTCATTATTGCGAATGCTTTAATTGGTATATTTCAAGAATTAAAAGCTAAAAAAGTATTAGATAATTTACAAATGATTAATGTACCAACTGCTAAAGTAGTACGTGAAGGTAAAACTTATGAGATTCCTACTGAGAATTTAGTATTAGGAGATATTGTTGAGTTTTCATCTGGTAATCAAATCTGTGCAGATGCCATTATTGTGAAAGGAAATGTTTCTGTTAATGAATCTTTATTAACAGGAGAAGCAGATGAGATAAAAAAAGGAAAAGATGGAGAACTTTTATCTGGTAGTTTTATTGTATCTGGAAAATGTTATGCACGTCTTACTAAAGTTGGGGCTGATTCCTATATTTCAAAATTAACATTGCAAGCCAAACGAGGAAAGAATGGAGAACAATCTGAAATTATTCGTTCTTTAAATAAAATTGTTCGTTTTGCAGGAATTGTCATTATTCCGATTGGTATTACTTTATTCTATCAATCTTATTTCATTGCAGGAGAAAGTATCAAAGAAAGTATCCAATCCATGGTAGCATCTGTCATTGGAATGATTCCAGAAGGATTATTTTTACTATCTAGTGTTACCCTTGCTCTTAGTGCTATGCGATTAGCCAATAAAAAAGTATTACTTCATGATATGAAGTCTATTGAAACACTTGCTAGAGTCGATGTTTTATGTGTAGATAAGACAGGAACTATTACGAACAATGATATGAAAGTATTAAGTTTTGAACCATTAGGAAAGCATACAGAAGAAGAAATCATGCAAACGATTAGTAATTTTGCTAAAGCACAAGATAAAGATAATATTACTATGAAAGCATTTAAAGAATTCTTTAAAAATGGAGCTACCGTAAAACCTGTTAGCGTTATTGGTTTTTCCTCAGAATATAAATATAGTGCTGTTAATTTTGAAAAAGAGCATTACGTTATGGGAGCACCTGAATTTTTATTAAAAGATAACTATTCTACGTATAAAGATAAAATTGAAGAACATAGCAAAAAAGGATATCGTGTGATTGTTTTTGGTACTTATCCAGATGAAATAGAAGGAAAGAAATTAACGAAAAAAGTCACACCAATTGCTCTTGTTCTTTTATCGAATCCGATTCGTGAAAATGCAAAAGAAACGTTCCATTACTTTTACGAACAACATGTCGATATCAAAGTTATATCAGGTGATAATCCCATTACAGTTAGTGAAATTGCGAAAGCAGCTGGGATTCATAATGCAGAAAAATATATCGATGCAACTACATTAGTTGAAGATGATGATATTATTAAAGCAGTTGAAGATTACACGGTATTTGGACGTGTTACTCCCGAACAAAAGCGTAAATTTATTAAAGCGTTAAAAAGAAATGGTCATACGGTTGCAATGACTGGTGATGGTGTTAATGATGTTTTAGCTTTAAAAGATGCTGATTGTTCTGTTGCAATGGCTAGCGGAAGTCAAGCAGCTTGTGAGGCTGCCCAAGTTGTCTTATTAGAGTCTGATTTTTCAAGAATGCCGGAAGTTGTACATGAAGGAAGAAAAGTAGTGAATAACTTAGAAAGATCTGGTAGTTTATTCTTAGTTAAAAATATTTTCTCATTGTTAACATCTATTCTAGCAATTTATTTTGGTATTAGATATCCACTAACACCTGCTCAAGTATCTCTTGTAAGTATGTTTACAATTGGTATTCCAGCTTTCTTCTTGTCACAAATTCCAAACAAAGATCTAATTCATGGACATTTTATTACCAATATTATTCGTAAAGCGATCCCGGGTGGAATTACAGATACAATTATGGTTTGTAGTATGACTGCTTTTGGTATTGTATTTGGTATTAATTCTGCAGATGTAGCGACTTCATCTACGATTCTCTTATCCATTATTGGATTAATGGTTTTATTAAGTATTAGTAAGCCAATGAATCGTTATAAATGGGGAATCTTTTTAGGATGTACTTTTGCCATCTTAATCTCTATCATCTTTTTTAAAGACTTCTTCGGAATTGCTAGTGATATGTCTTTACAAGGAGTTCTATTATGTATTAATTTTTCAATTATGACAGAAGCTATTTTTAGATATGTTACAGGTATCTTTAATTATTTTGAAAAATTAAGAATTAAAATCTTGAATCATAAAAAGAAAAATGAATCCATTGCATAAAAAAAGTAGTTAGACTACTTTATACATATACAGAATCTTCTAAAGGAACAGGTACTTTCTCTGTTTCTTTTTTGGTTTTAGATACTGCTTTTCTTTTTTTAGGAAAATCTTTGATTTTTATACCAAACATTTTACAGTAATAATCAAATTCTTTTGGTATATATATTATTTTTACAAAATAAACTCTTGCTATTTCTTTTAATAATATAATACATGGTATTAATATAAAACCTAAGAATGGAAATAAGGAGTTTAATAAAATCGCCCCTGTTATTCCTATAAAAGTATAGCTGATAGAAATAATCTTAAATTTATTTTCTAGTAGTAGAAATAAAAAACACTCTATTGATAGAAAGATAATTCCACAAACTGCTCCTATTAAAAAGAATGAACTTTTTAAAAAGATAGGTATATCATAAGACAAATCATTCTCTGTTATAAACAGTCCCATAAAGGAAATTGCTAATAAGAGAAAAATGAAACTGATACTATTCAAATAAATATTTGCTCTTTTATTCATCCCAACACCACCCATTGATGGTTATTTATTATAATCAATTTGATTATAAAAGTAAAGATTTTCATTGCTATTTCAATTATTATTCTATATAATAAAGAGCTAGGTGATTTATATGTTTAAGATTCAAGCATTTAATGATATCTTTGCTCCTATATCAGTAGGAATTGTTTTGAGAGATAATCATTATTATTTAGTGGATTTTTCTACAGAGAAAGCAACCCATTTACAAGAAGAGGGACATGCTTTATTAGGAACGATTGAAAGAGAAAATCCAATTCATTTTCGTATAGATTCTGAAGGTATTTCTCTTGCTAATGAAAGTGATGAGTTTATGAGTTTGAAACCGGATTGTTTTTCTTATCATAAAAGACCAAAAGAGGATCGCTTTAATCAATATTGTGTTAATCTTACTTCTGCAACCGTTGATTTTTATTATAAAGATTCTCCAGGGGATAAAAAATATGTTGCTAATGGGCTCAAAATCCTTCGTGAATATTCTCATATGAAAAAAACAGAGGATAGTAAAGATGGTGGAATTGCCCAAAAAAAGATTATAGCACAAATGGAAGATGGACTCCCAGTATCTCAAGAATTTTATCGTCATTTCTCGGAAGAGGGTTGTTTAGATGCTTTTGATAGTAAGGAAATGGTATTGAATACTTCTTTGAAAGAATATATATTAGATGTTGCTTCCGATAGTAGTAGTATACAGTCTTTAATATCTATTATGGATACTATGGTACCCGATATTTCTTCTTACCTTGCTCAAAAGAATCAGATTTTTCAAGATCTTTTTCAAGAAATACAGAAAAAAAAGAATCAAATATGATTCTTTTATTTTTTTTCAAACATACTTTTATCTGCTCCACAAATTGGACAAATAAAGTCATCCGGTATGTTTTTTCCTTCATATATGTAACCACATGCTGTACATACCCATGTTGATCCTTCCTTTTTATTTTTTGTTTTATTTCTTCGATATTCATTATATGTTAGCTCTTCTCCCACATTTAATTCTCTACTATTTTGATAACGACAAAGAAGAAGGGTATGCGTATTATTCTCTATTCTTTCTTCTATCTCTAATTCAATATATCCTAGACTATCTAATGGTACTTTGATACCATCAACATCCATTGTGTCAATATTTTCAAACTTATTATAGTCTCTCATGGAATGGAATCCAAATGTTTCAATTATTCTTCCATCTACATCTTTTCCTAAAACGGATAGGATTATTTTATTATTTTCATGAACTAATTCGTTTGTATAATTTTCTTTGCGAACAGAGATTGTTAGAAGAGGATTTTCCTCTGATGATACTTGACTAACAGAATCTACAATGCAACCTCCTGCAAATGTTGTTAAAACATAAACCCCTTGACTTATTTTATCCATTACTTTATTCATATTCGTCTCCTTTTCTCTATTATAGTAAAAAGAAAAAAGAAAGAAAAGTCTTTCTTTAAAATAATCCCCATTCTGCTAGTTTTTCGAATCCACCGATTTGTTCTATATAATCTTTTGCTATTTGTACAATTTCCTTATACTCTTTACCATCAATTATATCATCACCAATTGCACAACTTAATCGAATTGTTTTCTTCTCTTTTTGAGCCTTTAAGAATGCATATATGTTAATAGAAACATCTGCTTTTGATAGATCTTTTCCATGAAGTCCACCGCCGGTTACGGACTTTGCCATATCACTTCCTAATTTTCTATTTGTTGCTCCGGAATCTACTTCTGAACCACCTGACCAATCTCCTAATGGATTAATAATAGCTGTTGGATATTTTTTTCTTAATTCTTCTGTTGATGCATTGCTTTGACATATTACTAGTTTTTTATGATCTAAAATATACTTTCCATCAAATGGATATTCTTGATAAATCGTTTTGGCAATTTTAGATAATTCTTTTTCTTCTTTTGATAAAGGTACTCCTTTAAAGATTCCATTGTCTCCACAACGTATCTTTCCTTTTTGATTAGATGCTAGATGTGGATCTTGTTTTACTACTTGTAAATCTAGTTCCAATGATCCCGCTATTCTTGTTACAATTTTTTTGATTTCATTTTTGGTATAAGAAACATTTGTTTCTATTATGATATGGCAATTACCATGTCCTAATAATACTTCCACAGCAATTTTTGGCTCTTTTTCTTTTTGATATGCTAAATCAACAATGGCTCCGGCAATTCGATCTGCTAGTTTATCTGGATGAGATGGGTTTACTTTTTCTATCATTTTATTTTTCCTTTCTACATCTTTGCTAGAAACAAAAAAGACTTAAGATAACTCTTAAGTCTTTCCAAGTTATCTTATAGCTCTAGCATTACCACCTAATTCAATAGGTTGGTGTGACTTCTTTGGGCTAGTCCCTCCATCACTCTTTATAAGATGTAAACCCATTATAACATATTTTTTAGTTTTGTCTTCCTTTTTTTACTACTTTTTGTAATTTATCAAATATTTTTACCATGGCATACGTATCTAATTCACAGTACTTTAATAAATTCTTGCGAAGCCTTGTTTGTTCCTCCTTGGTTAGTTTTCCCATATTTGCATAAGCATTCATTGCTTCACTTCCGTTATGTACATCTTCTAAATTATGATAATTCAATGAATCTTCATTTGGAAATAGCGCTGGTAATACATATTTAATTGAATATGATCCTTGCATATTTTCCGTATAATAATCATGATGATAGAATGGAATCATTAAGTCTTTCATATTTTCTCTGATGTTTAGAAGATGCTCTCTTAAATCCGGATATAAATCTGCAAGTTGTTTTATAATATTTCTTTCAAATGACATGTTATATGCAATGGAACATACATTTTTTGGAATATCTTTTACTAATTGTTCCGCTAATTGTCTTCTCGGATCTATATTGGGTTCTGCTAAAAATTCTCTATGTGATAAATTCCCATCTTCTTTTAATAGATGTAAAGAATATTGAAAAGGAATTTGTTCATAAGGAGATATATCATCATATTCAGGGATTGCTTGTTGATAGGTTTCAAAATCTAAAAAATATAATGGATAAGAAAGAGTATTTAAAAACTCTTTTATTTTTTTGATATCTATTTTATCTTCTTTCTTTTTTAGTGTGAATTCTACTTGATCTTTGTATTTTGAATTTAATTCAATTTTCATTAAATCTTCAAAAGTAATGATCCCTTGATGATAGTATTTCATTTTACTGGAAAATCTCATTCCCCGAATATCAAATACATTTGGTTTTTCTAAATGTCTTGTACAGTATGAAAAAAATAAACAATCATATGGTTTGGAACATTGGATTCCAATTGGTGTTTGTGGTTCTGTAATTTGTTCCATAAACTGATTTATTTCTTTTATATTTTTTTTAATTTGGGGAATTGATTTTTTGGCAATGCTTGTGATATCCTTCGTACAAAATAGTTTATCTAATTCAAGATCTCCTTTTCTTTTATACTGACTATTTAAATGAACAATACAGACTTTATCTACTTTTAGACCTAGTGATGTTAATACATAGTATTGATAAGAAGCATCTTCAATATAAATATCTTTTACTTCAGTAGAACTCTTTACTTCGTATATTTGATAATGATTTTTTATTTTTCTTAATAGATCAACACTACAGAAAAGGTTTTCGTATAAAAAAGAAGCTTCTGTAATGACTTTATCTTTTGGTTCTTCGATTTCTTTCTTTGTTTGTTCGACCATTTTTTGTAAATCTTCTTGGTAGTCTATATCTACATAGGGTCCGAATAAATTTTTTGCTATTATACCAACTTCGGTTCCATTATCTAGTGTTGCTTGATTGGAGACTTCTTCTGCGACTTCTGGTTTATTCTTTTCAAGCCAAAGCATTTTCATACACTGAATACCACTACAATATTTTGACTTTGATAAATTCATTATTTTCTCCTTTCTATTATTCTATCTAATGTTTCTAAATCAATTGTTTGATTGGAATCACATATACTTTCCTCTGGATGAGTGTGGACTTCTATTAGGAGTCCATCCGTTCCAGCTGCTAAAGCTGCTTTTGCCATAGGTTCCACCATGTACGATAAGCCGCTGGCATGTGATGGGTCAACTATTATTTTATAATCTGTATTTTTATGTATATATGGAATTGCTTGCAAATCTAAGACATTTCTTGTTTCATTCGAAAACAGATTTCGAATTCCACGCTCACATAGAATGACATTATTGTTTCCTGCTTGTCTAATATATTCTGCCGCTTTGATCCATTCCTGATATGTCGCACTAAAAGCTCTTTTTAAGATTACAGGTGTTTGGTGTCTTCCAGCTTCTTTTAGTAATTCATAATTATACATATTTCTAGCACCAATCTGTATGATATCAATCTTATCACCATACTTTTTTATTTGATTAATAGTTGTGAGTTCTGTTACTATTTTTATATTTAATTCTTTCTTTAATTTTAAAAGCATTTCCATGCCTTCTTCTTGTAGTCCTTGAAAGGAATTAGGATCCGTTCTTAATTTAAAAGTCCCAGCACGAAAATATACAATTCCTCTCTTTTTTAATTCGATGGCTATCTCATATATTTCTTCATAATCTTTAAAGGTACATGGTCCTGCTATTATCCATTGATGATTCATTTAATCACTTCCTCATGTTGATTATTTTATCATATATATCTGTGTTATTGATTTCATTTTTATTATACCCCTATAATTTCTTTTCGAATAGATGAATTATGGATTCTTTTAAAAGCAAGTCTTCTTATGATATAATTTTTTTATGAAAGATTGTGTTGAATTATTATTAGAATGGTATCAAGAACATAAAAGATTGCTTCCTTGGAGAGTAGATAAAGATCCCTATCATGTTTGGATCAGTGAGATTATGCTTCAACAAACTAGAATTGAAGCCGTTCTATCTTATTACCAGCGTTTTATGAAATCTCTTCCTTCTATTCAGGCATTAAGTGAAATATCGGAAGATGAATTGTTAAAACTATGGGAAGGGTTAGGATATTATAGTCGTGCAAGAAATCTTAAAAAAGCTGCCTGTATCATTATAGATCAATATCATGGTGTTTTTCCTAGTACTTATTCCGATATATTGGGATTACCCGGGATTGGAGAGTATACGGCAGGAGCCATTGCCTCTATTTGCTTTCAACAAAAAGAAGTTGCAGTAGATGGCAATGTCATGCGTGTCTATTGTAGGGTTATGGATCACGATATCAATATAAAAGATTTAAAAGTAAAAAAACAAATTGCCAATTCTTTAAAAAAGATATTACCCGAAAACTCTGGAGATTATAATCAAGCAATTATGGAATTAGGTGAAGTCATTTGTATTCCTAGTGGAATTCCTAAGTGTCATATTTGTCCTTTACAATATCACTGTAAGGCTCATTTAAATGGAAGAGAGGCTCTTATTCCTCGAAAAATTCAGAAGAATGAAAAACTAGAGGAAGAATACACTGTTTTTCTATTAAAATGGAAACAGAAATATGCTATTCGAAAGAGGGAATCTGGATTATTAAAGAATCTATGGGAATTTCCCAATCAAACTGGTTTTTTTACTTATGAAGAAGTAAAAAAGCTTTATCCTAACTGTAATCATATTGAATTAGGTATTACGAATACTCATATTTTTACTCATAAAAAATGGTTTATGAATAGTTATTATGTCGAAATACCATTTCCATTGGATGATTATTTATGGGTTTCTCTTGAAGAAATTGCTAGTACATATGCAATTCCAACTGCTTTTATGCCTTTTTATCAGTATTTAAAAGAAAAATAAATATCCAATATGATATTTATTTTTTTACTATTAATCGATTTAATTTTCGGACATCTAAATGTTGATGAGATGCCATATATTCTTCTAATACGTCACGACAAGATGTTGCGATTATTCTTGTTTGACCATTCTTTTCTAATTCTTTTATGTCTTTATTAAATCCCTCTTGTAAATTTATAAAATGATATTTTTGTAAACCAATTTTGTATAATGTATCTTCTTTTATTGGTTTTCCTTCATAGGTAAATGATAACATTTCTTTTGTTTTTCGAGAGTATTCTACATATAAACCATATGATAATTGGTAGAACTCCGTGTGATCTCCTTCAAATGCTTCTTCTCTTAACATGTATAACAGCATTTCTTTTAATTGTTTTCCTGATACTTGTACTAAGTGAATTGAGTCATCATACGGAAATATTTCCATTAAATCTTGTAATGTGACAATAGGTCCTAGAACTTCTTTACGGATAGAACCAGAGCCAAGAAGCATGATATCTATTCCTAAACTGTCTTTCAATATATCTGAAAATAAATCCCCCAATTCTGTTTCTTGATAACGGTCTGGGTGAGTTAATTCTCTTTTAAATCTGGTAATTACTCTACCATATTTTAAATCTGTTTCATTCTTATATTTTTTTATCATTTCTTCTAATTTTACATCTCTTGGACAAGTTTTATCACTGATTTGGATACACTGCCATTTCCATTTATGTGTACAATTATTTTCAGTATCAATTACTAAATCAAAACGTCCAATTTGATCCGTTCCAGTTCCTGCCTGAACGATTAGTATATTATTCACAATCGTAGGCTCTTCGATTAAGGTATGAGAGTGCCCACCTATAATTACATCAACACCCCAGGCTGGGTCTAGTAATTGAGCAAGTTTTTGATCTTCTTCATAACCAATATGGGTTAATAAGACTGTATAATCTATATCAATTGCATTATAAGTATTACAAATATGACCTATTTCAGCAGCTGCTTCACTAATATCTACAAAGGTTCCAATTAATCCTTCATTTTTTGCATTGGCTAAAACATCTTCTGTAACAATTCCAATAAATAGTATTTTCATTCCATCTATTTCAACAATTTTAAATGGTTGAAAGAGTCTAGAACGATTGGTTTTGATAAAAAGATTGGAATTGATTATTGGGAATTTAGCACATTTTTCTAAAAATAATAAATGAGCAATTCCATAATCTGTTTCGTGATTACCAATTGTAACAATATCTGGAGAAATCATGTTCATAATTTCGATTGTTGAGATTCCTTGATACTCGGAATCAATAATACTTCCACGAAACATATCCCCTGCAATACAATATAATACATTTTCTTCTTCAGCTCTTACTTTACTAACATATCCAGATAGTCGAGAAGCACCTCCTATTAATTCATTTTTTTCTTTTTCACTAAAAAAATCTCCATGTAAATCATTGGAATGTAATAGAGTTAGTTTTTTATATTTTTTCATTTTTTCCCTCACAATTTCTATTTGTTGGCATTATTGTATCATAAGAATAAAAAAAAGAATATAAACTATTCTTTTTTTATACTGGATCCCATTGATCAAGACCGTACTGTTCCACTAGACTGATTAGACTATTTGCATAATCTAGGCTGGTAGCATAACCACATTGTCGTACAGCAACACAAGCTTCTTTATAATTTTTTGCTTCTAAAACTGGTTTATAACGATCATTCGTAAGTAATTTTGCATGATCTGTAATAGATTCATCAATTGAATCATAGTCTCGGAATGTATCCGTAATCTGATAGTAACTACCATCTGCATTTTGTTCTGAAGTAAGGCAATTTTGTGTTTTTCCTGTCCAACTGCTACCTGCTTTAATCCCAAATATATTATTCCCAATCGAATGTTTTCCCCAACCACTTTCTAATATTGCCTGGGCCATTGTAAGGGAAGGTAGAACTCCATATTCATTATATGCTTGAACAGCTCCATCTTTGATGGAATTAATGAAATTTAAGTTGTCCCCTGATATATTTCCTTTATTTGCATAGGGAGCAGCGGTTGCTTTTGTACTCGTTACTACCCTATTTGTATTTGGATCGATACTTAATAATAATTGACTTCCAGCGGTATCTCCTTCTTTATAAGATGCTGCTGTGTCAGTTAAATAACTTGCAATAGAAGAAAATGTTGCAACAACATCACTTGTTATGGAATCTGCTTTTGAAAATGCATCCATACAAGAATCACAAATTGGCCCCATAAAAACCGCATCACTATCTAGTGAACTCTTGCAGTTAGCAATTTCTTTTTGACTCGTCTCTAAATCTGAATTTAGATTATTAATAGTAGAAACTCCATCTTGAAAAGCCCCATAACTACTGACTGCTATATTTTCATTTGGCATAGTATTCCTCCTATCTATTATTATTGTATCATGTATCTAATTATTCTTCTTTCTTTTTTTCTTTTATTTCTGTTTTTGACACTTTTTCTACTTTAACGTTTTCTCCTTCAATCTTATTATTATTAGCTCCTTGCATAGAAGCACTTGTTAATCCTCGTTTATGTTCTAGTAGATCATCTACTTTTTTGATATTACTGCATTCATGTTTTGTTTCTTTTTCATATGTATGACGAGCACCTTTATTATTATACTTAGCATTTTTGGTCCCTAAGAATATTAAAGCTATAATAATACTAAAAATAGCAAACCCTACTCCCATTCCTTTGGAACCTCCAAAGATCATACAAATTAATGGGGGAAGAATAAAAATTAATAAAGAGAGAATCCATAATTTCATTTTATTCATAGGAATACTTCCCATCGTTTCTCCCGTTCTTCCGTTGACAGCTACATAATGTAATACTTTCTTTTTGTCTTGATAGGAATAAAGCCAAACTGGTAGATAGGCAGATACCCATTGTTTTCCTGTGATTTTAAATTCTTCATTTTCCCATTTTACTCCCCTATCATAATACTTTATTTCAGAATTTATTGCGTGTCGGGTAATATCTTTTAATTCTTTATCTACTTTTTCTTCTAAATTGCTAATATTAACATCTCTTTTTTCAGAGGAATATCCCGCTAAATAATTTCCTTTATATTTTACACAGTTTTCCGTATCAAATGGCATGATAGCATTAATAATATTATTGGTTCTTTCTTTACTTTTTTTATTTAATCGATCAGCATTGGATTCAATCGTTAGATCATCAATTGAAATATCAAAGTCTCTTTCTACTTTATATAAATCGGCATCATATCTTGTTTCTTCTTTATCATCACTTACTTTCACGGTATATCTTCTGGTTTGATGTTCTCCTTTTCCTGTAAATGTTGCATGGGCTTTCGCATCTACTAACATATAAGGAAAATATACACCCATTATATTATTGGTAGTGAATTCTTTTTTGAATCTTGGGTTAGCAAAGAATTGTCTTTTCTCTACAAATTTTCTTATTTTGTCTTCCGCTGTTTTCTTTTCTAGGTCAAAAGGTAATACAACATCTGGAATTGCTCCATTATCAATTTGAGAATTTACAGATAAAATACTTCGGCACCAGTGACAACGTGCATTGGTTGATGTTGCTGTATTGATTACAACTTCAGCTCCACAGCCACCACATTTTAGTGTGATAATATCGTCACTACCTTCTTTAATATCCTGAGTACCACTGGCTCTTGTTTCCCCTACAAGGTTTTTGGCTTTTTCTTCAATTCCATCAACTTTTTCTGCTTCAAATTCTGTAAAGCAATAATTACAAACTAATTTCTTTTTTTTCGTATTATAGGTAACCTCACTGGCTCCACATTGTGGGCAGCGATTTTCTCCATGTTTTTCAGCATTATCGGTATTAACAACTTTTACTTCTTTTTCTTCCATAAAATCTCCTTAGTTTTCTTTCTTCTATTATACCATAGAAAAAGAAGCTATTGCTCCTTGATTTTTTGGAATGGTTTCTCTGGTGGTTGAAACGATGGATGCCTTTTTAAAAAACTTCTCATTTTTTCTTCGTTTCCTGATAGTTGATATTCTTGATATTGTAAATATGGATCTGATTTTATAATGATTCTCCATAACTCTTTGGAATACTGACTTTTTTCTTTTTGAAAATCATCATAGTTTTTTATTCGATCACCTATCAATAAAACTCTAAGAAATGGGTATTTCTCTTGTAAACTTGGATGATCTTTTATATATTGATCAACCATTATTAAGCTATCTTCGCCAGGAGTAAAATACGTTGTAATATCTTCTTGCTCGTAAAGTTCCTTGGATGATTGATTTCTAATTCTTCCCCTTTGAATTAAATTCATTTCAATTTCTTCAGCATCTTCTCGTATTTGACTTTGTAGTGTTAGTATTTTTTCTAATACTTCATTTCCTATTGTATATTTTGTTTCATAAATGGAAACTAGCCCTGGAATTAATTCTGTCATTCTCTTTAAACTCATTGTCTCAGCATCTACTTCTGGGTAAATAGAATTATAATTATCTAAATAGAATGCTAAATCTGTATTATTTTTCCATTGTGTATAAACATAATGTTTGCCAATTAATAAATAATATGGTGGAAACGCATTGTATTCTACGAACGTTTGAGACTGATAAAACATATGGTGCCATTTGTGTTCTCTCTCATGCAAGATTGATTGTATATAATATCCTGTATTCATTGCTTGATCAACCATTCTAAATACCGAAAGATAGATTGTATCATCTGTTGGAGAATAGGCAGCACTTCCTAATAATGTTTTAATTTCATCTATATCATATTTTAAATCTATTTGATATTGCATTTTTGTACTTAGCTTTATCATTTCCATTAAATATGTAATAATACACTCTTGAATTCTATAAATATGATTTCGATAATCTTTCTTTTTAAGAGAACTTATATCATCTATTAAACCATTCCAAATATAATATAATTGATTTATCATATGAGGAAAGTAATCATAAAAATCTTCGGTTTGAATCATTTTTATGTGTTTATTGAATTGTCCTACAATATTTACTGCTGTCATAACTTCTCCTTTGTGCGTTATTATAACAAAAATCAAAAAAAAAGAGAAATATTATTTCTCTAATTTTATTTCTTCGAAATACATTCCGGTCCATACTTGGACTTTTTCACCAGGTTTATATTTTTTATTTTCAGCTGTACTATACCAGTACTCTATTCCTTCTTTTTCTGGTAATTGATATATAGAACCTTCTTTTATCAATATACTTTCACTACTATTTCCAACCATCCAGTAACGGTTTCCCTCTTTCATAATTGGTTCTTGTAGCATATGAGATCCCATTACTAAAGAAGTTATATATCTTTTAAATGTTTCTAAATCTGTAATCTGATATTTTAGTAAAATACCTAATTCTTCTGCTCTTAAACCTTTAAATAAATAATAAGGTAGAACATCTTCTAAATAAGAATAATCGATTGGAACTGGATTATACTCTTTCCATTTAATGTTTTGATCAAATGGATATAGATTTGTGATATCCGTATAGCCATCTGTTGTTATAAAGTCATTGGAAATAATATTATAATATCTAGTAGATGCTATAAAATAATACCAATCCGTTTCATTTATTACTTCTATATTTTCTACTTTTACTTTTTCTAGTTGATTGTTATCAGATATTTTTAATACTGTTGTTCCGATATGGAATTGATTATGATCTTGATAATCTACAAATTTTTGAGAATCTATACTAAAGAAAGCATGACTTTTTACAACATTAATAGTAGAATTATCACTAAAAGTAATTCGTGTATACTGAGAGGTCTGTTTTGCTTTTTCAATCCAAATTGGATATTCTTTTGTTACTTTTCCTGTTTCATAATTCCATACTAATAGTAAATCTGTATATTGGATATCTTCTATTCTTTTTTTGGTTCCATCCGCCAATGTTACGCGTGTTCCTTTTAAAAGACATCCTCCTCCACCTCTTGTTTCTCCAGTAATTACCAGGTCACCTGTTACATTTGGAATCGTTAACCTTCCTGAGGAAGTATTATAAGTATACTGATTAGCAGTTAAGTTTTCTCCTCCCATTGTAATTGTCAATTGGGTTGGTAGATTTCTTAAAAAATTGGCCGTTATTGTTGTAGTAAAGGTTGACCCATAATCAACTGTAGAATTTCCATTAGGCCCTCCTTGATTAATATTAATGGTAACATTCATAGTCCAATTATAGGTCCTCTCCTCACTTTGAGAGGTTGCTGTCAAACCGCTTGTATCAACGGCTTGAACTTTAAAATAATAAGTTCCATCATTTAATCCTGTTACTGTATAACTAGTCTCATCAGCAACTGTTTGATTACTTGATACGAGTGATGCAGTATTGTTTTCTACTTTATATGTTTCAATGATATAATGTGATATTCCTACATTATCACTACCATTATAGCTTACTTCAATATTCCCTCTGGTAGTAGTTATTGTACCTGTAACATTTTCTATTACTGGTGGCTCTACGTCTGTTAGTGTTTCATCTACTGTAACTTGAGCTGTAACAACTCCCATGCTGTAATGAGAACCTCCTGATGGAGTAAAATATAAGTTCATTTTTTGTCTTGAAGATGCAAATTGGGCATCGTCTTTTACTCTTAAATAGATTGTTATTTCTTGTGTTTCATTGCCAGGGATCGTGAATGTTCCCGGTGGATTATTATCATTATTTACTAGATAGAAATTGTTATTTATAATGGAAAAGGAAAATGATTTTTCTGTCGGATACGTATTGATAACGGTAATAGGTATTGCGATTCTTTTATTACTGGTCGTTAAATCTCCTTCTATTCCACTTGGAATACTACCTAGTAGTCTTCCTTCTTCTTCTTCTTTTTCTAAATCAATTCCTATATCTCCGGAAACATTATAATCTCCATACTGATTGGGGATTAATGAAACCGTTACATGAAACGTTTTAGATTCTTTTGATGGAATAATCTCATCAGTTTCAATTCCTTCTACATCATAAACAATCTGTCCGTCTTCTTCGTTGGCAATTGTTAAATGTGGATTAAAACTATTGATAGTATAGGCATAATCAAAAAACGTATCATTTGTAATTGTAATTGTATAGGTTGCACTATACTCTTCTTCTAATGATTCTGGATTTCTAGCTACATTAAAATCTAAACTAAAACTAATTGTTCTGCCATCTACAGTTGGATTCTCTATATTTTGTAAATTATGATAATCTGTTAATATGGCGCTGGCGATATATACTTCTCCATTTTTTGTAAAAGTTGCTAAGCCTGATGCTGTATTTCTAGCGCCATAGGATGCATAGCCAATACTTATCAAACCAAAAAGAAAAAGTGCTATTAAAGTAATGATAATCTTTCCCTTACCTTTCATCTCCTAGCACTTCCTTTTTTTTCTAATACATACTTCCAAGCTGTTTTATCACTTAATAAAACAAATACGCTGGAATGATCCGTTTGATAATAATTGATTGGCATTCTGATTTCACTATGGGCATCAATTAACTCTTCAAAGCTTTCTACTTTAATGACATTATAATTTTCAATCTTTGGCTCTTCTTCTGTATTTACAATAATACTATCATATGTATTCAATATTTTTTGAAGTTCAATTTCATACTGATTATATTTCTTATAAATAGCATGATTTTTTAATAATGCATATAGAGCAAAGAAACTCATAACAAATAGTATAATTGCTAGAATGTCTAAACCTAAATATAAAGGATTATTATCTTTTATCTTTTTTGTAATAATATTGGTTTTATTATTTACTTTACTATCAATTGTTGCTTCTATTGCCATTTGTGATAGTGGTAATTTCAATGTTAAATTATTGTCAATTGGAGTTTCTATTTTTCCTCTTTTAACACTACTTTCTACTTTTAGATATACTTTTAAGATTCCTTCTGAGGATAATCCCATTTCTTTTTTAAATTGATTTAATATTTCATTATATTTTCCATAATCTACATCCATACTATGATTAATACTTAAACTTTTACTATTGTTAATTTCTTTTGAATATTCTTTTGACATATCATATTCTTTTGTCCAATAATTACCATTTTCGTTATTGGTTTTATTTGCTTCTACTTTGGCAATTACTTTATATTTTGTAGTACCATTTACTTCTTTATCAAAATTTACTTTGTATTTATAATCAATTTGTATATGATCAATTAAATTGGTAATATATGTTGTGATGTTTTTATTATCTTTTTCAATATATTGTTCATCAAAGAAGTTATTATCTTTTAAATATACTTTGTAATCAATATCACCTTTTTCGGTATATCTTAAACTTACTTTTTTTTCATTATCTAAACCAAATGTTAAACTTAAGATACCAAAAAACAAAAAGACAAGGAAACAAATCAATAAAATTGCTTGTCTCTGAGCATGTGAATGTTTCATGAATCTGTCCCCTTTCTTTCATATAATTCATTAAACCATAAAGTTGGATAACCTAGATATTTAACTGTATATTTTACAACTCCTAATACTTCATTATCTTCTACTTCAAAACTATCTGGAGCATTATTAGCATCTCCTTTAGTTTTGAAAACAACTTTACTTCCTAATTCTTTTTTATTAATCACTCGATGTGTAATTAACTTTCCTTTCTTTTGAAAAGCAATTACTTCTCCTAATTGTATTTTTTCAATGTCCTTTTTTTCAAATATAACGGTGTCACCTTTTTCAAATTTCGGTGACATAGAATTTGAACCGATTGCAATTATTTTATGACTAAACAATCCCGATACTAACATGACAATTACAATTAATACTGCTATGGCAGGGGCATATATCATTCTTCTAGTAGCTTTTTGCTGATACTCTTTGGCTTTATCTTTATAATGAAGCATTTTACTTACCATGTAGAATATAGCATACGGAAGTGCGATTCCTGATACAGCAGATAGATAATTTCCTAAATTGGGAATAATTGGTAGTATATATGGATATAATATAATGGTTAGTTTATAAATCATACTTGGTAAATAACTTACTTTGTATGTTAAGAAACTACAAATACTTTCTCTAGCAATTGAAGGGATTACAATGGTTGTGATAAAGATAAAAAAAACTTCATTATCTTTTAAATTATAACCATTTATGACGATGATAATATTCAATAACGATAAAATCAACGTATACAAAATAATTGGTAATTTCTGATGTGGTGTGTTTCGACATATGATGTAGCGAATTAATTCTTCGGCAATGATTACAAGTGCTTCTAATACGATAACTCCAAATATATATTTTAGATGAAAAGAAAACACTGTTTTATGGAAGCATAAAACTAAGCCTAAAGCATATATCGTTAGAAAATACACTAATATACAAGATATTACTAATTTTGTTACATTCTTTTTTAAATAATTATTGTCTTTCATAAGACCAAATCTTATTAGACAATAAACTCCTATTATTAAAATAGAGGCATCTAATAAATAAATATTCCGATACCCAAAATTAAATACTATAATCGCAATAAATAATAATAATTCTATACTATACAATTCAATTTTTTTCATTTGAACAACCCCAATCGTATGATAAGAATTACCCCGTGAAAGGGATAATTCTTATCCGTTGGTATTAATTTGTGTTATCTGCATAATCTAAAGTAATAGTTGGATTAATGGTAACGTCTGCATCTGTTGGAAGATCATCAGCATTCTCAGGTAATACATATTTTAATGTTACAGTTAAAGTATGAGATGCATCTGCTGCTAAAGCGATTGCTAAGCCATCTGTTGTTTCGTCATATTCAACACCATTATAGTCAATTACTGTTTCAATAAATTTCTTTGATGCATCTAATCCTGAAATTGAGATTTTTGTTAATTTTGCATCAATTGTACCAAAATTTTTAGAATCTACCGTAAAAGAATACTCACTACCTGGAGCTGGTAAAGTAACTTCATAGGTTACATCATGTTCACCAACTGCAAAGTCTGTTGCATGAATCGTTGAAGTTTCATTAAAGGAATTTTCATCAAAATGAACATCCCACTTTGCTTGTTTGAATGTTGCTTCTCCAGTTACCTTTAATTGTTGGGATAATGCTGCGTATCCTACTGACATTGTTATTACGGCAATTGCAAGTACTACAATTACGACATTTTGAACTATACTTTCTTTTCTCATTTTCCTGTCCTCCTATCTTGATTTAATTTTATCATACGAATTTTTACGTGTAAATAAACTAAAAAAAAATAAGCGTAAACTATACACTTAAATTATCACTCAATATTTTACACTTATGCTCATATAAAAATTCATTTATCTGATTTAAATTGTAGATTTTTTCTTTTAGACAGAATCGTATAATTAAATCAAATGTTGTATTCATTGGAAGAGAATAAGAGGCACTTTCTAATAAATCTTCCATTTCCTTTTCTGATAATTCTAAAGCAATTCCTAATAAAATAACGGTTTCTTTACTTGGATGATAATCTTTATTACTACGAATTTTACTAAATAATCGTCTATCAATGTCTACTTTATTATAAACATCTGAGTCTTTTAAATTTCTAGAGTCTATCAATG
>CACZOQ010000014.1 GCA_902782835.1 uncultured Erysipelotrichaceae bacterium
TTCTTAAAAAAACCTTGTCTAGTCATCCCTTGTCCATGATTATTTAAAAATAATTTATCACAAGTTTTTCCTTTTAATAAAAGATCTCTTTGTTCCAAATATCGATTTAAATAATCAATAGCATATTCACCTAAAGGGACTTCTCTCTCTTTACTTCCTTTACCCATAATACGAATCAAACAATTCGTTTGATCAATATCATTGATTTCTAAATTCACTAACTCACTTACTCTTAAACCACATCCATACATTAATTCTAACATAGCTTTATTACGATAGTCAAATGGTGTCTCTAGTGGAATATCTAATAATAAATCGACATCTTCTACACTTAACGTCTTAGGAAGACTTTTTCTTAATTTTGGACGTTCAATAAACTCTGAGACATTATTACGAACAATTCCTTCTTTTAATAAATAAGCATGAAAATTCTTAATAACAGTTAAATTATGAGCAATTGTCGTACTTTCTTCATCATTACGAACTTTTAAAAACTCTTTAATATCATCATTAGAAATATCACAAACATCTACTATATGACGTTTTTTTAAAAATTCTTGATAGACTCTTAAATCATTTTCATAAGATTCTTTAGTACGATCCGATAATCCTTTTTCAAAAAGACAATAATTTAAAAAATCTTTTATGGCATCCTCTATATTCATAACAATCACCTAATAATAGTATAGTAGAAGAATATCGAAATAGCAAATAAATCACAAACCCTTTTTTCATGATAAAAACTATGCTAAAATGAGGTTGTATAAGAAGGTGACAATATGGAAAAACCACTAGCACAGAAATTAGCACCAAATTCATTAAAAGATGTAATTGGGCAAAAACATCTAATTGGAAAAGACAAGATACTAACAAATTTAGTAAAAAATAAAAGATTATTTTCTATGATTTTATATGGAAAACCAGGTATTGGTAAAACAAGTATAGCAAATGCAATTGTAAAAGACTTAGGTGTTAGATATCGTTCTTTTAATGCTACAAATAATACGAAAAAAGACTTAGATATCATTATAGAAGAAGCAAAAATGTATGGAGAATTAGTATTAATATTAGATGAAATTCATCGATTAAATAAAGATAAACAAGATATATTACTACCCAATCTAGAAAGTGGTTTAATCACATTAATTGGAATGACAACTTCTAATCCATATCATGCCATTAATCCAGCTATAAGAAGTAGATGTCAATTATTTGAATTACATGAACTAACAACAGAAGATATTATAAATGGTCTTAAAAGGGCCTTAAAACACCCGGATTTAGACAAAATACAAATAGATGATAAAAGTATCAAATTAATAGCAAAACTCTCAGGAACAGACTTAAGATATGCATATAACCTTCTAGAGATAGCATATTATTCATCTGAAAATAAAACAATTACCGAAGAAAAAATTAAAAGTATTAATAATCGACCAGTCTTCTTTGCCGATAAAAATGGAGATGGTCATTATGATGTTCTAAGTGGACTTCAAAAATCAATTCGAGGAAGTGATATCAACGCAGCTCTTCACTATTTAGGAAGACTTGTAATGGAGGGAGATTTAGAATCCATCTATCGAAGATTAAGTGTAATTGCCTATGAAGATATAGGATTAGCCAATCCTGCAATAGGACCTCGTCTAGATGCTGCTATCAATGCTTCTGAAAGAGTGGGTCTTCCAGAAGCCAGAATTCCTCTAGGCACCATCGTAGCAGAAATGGCCCTATCCCCTAAAAGTAATACAGCCCATGTAGCTTTTGATGAAGCTTTAGCAGATATTGAAAAAGGAAATACAGGAAATATTCCCAATCATTTAAAAAATACTCCAGATAGTGGATATAAATATCCTCATGATTATCCAGGTGCTTATGTAGTACAACAATATCTTCCCGACAAAATAAAAAATAAGAAATATTATCAGCCAAAAGATATTGGATACGAAAAAACATTAAAAGAAATCTATGAGAAATTAGAAAGACTAAAAAAATGACAAATATGAAAATATGCCATTTTTTTATTTATAAATTCAAAATAAACATCTCTAATAAATGAATCCCATCCACATCCGATGTTTTTAATTGATAATCCATCTTACTGAGTTTTTGCATCAATAATAATAGTTCCTCTTCCGTATATAATCGAGTTAATTCTCGAGTCTTTCTAATACGATAATCAGATTTTTCGCCTAAAGTAGTAGCTATCTCTTTGTCAGATAATCGATCTTTTTCCAATAGTTTAACTTGATAAATAATACGAATTTGACTTGCCAGTAATCCAATCATACTAATAGGTTCAATATCATAAGATAATAACTCTTTAAACTGTTCTAAAGCTTCTTTCTTATCTCTTAAAGCAATACTACGACTAAAGGCAAAAGTCAAATCTTTTGAATCTCCTAACTTCTTTACAACCAATTCTTCTACATCTTTATTCGTTATTTCTTTTGAATCCATTTTATAATTCTTTAACTTATCACATTCATTAACGATTTTAGAATAATCATCTAAACATAACTCTTGAATAAGATGAATCGTTGATTGTGATATTTTATATCCCTGAAAAGCATTCTTCATATAAGAAATTGAATCCATAGTAACAGATATTACTTGGCATCTCTTTTTTAATTCTTTCGTAATTTTTAAAGTTGCATTTAATTTTTTTACTTCAATGATTAAAAGATTATCAGGATTAGGAGAATCTAAATAATGAAAGAAATGTTCAAAATCATCTTTAAAATCATCTATTTTAATAGAATCTATATTTTGAATAATAACCACTTTCTTCTCACTTAAGAAACCATAAGTATCTAGATCTTCTAAAGCATTTTCAAGATTTGTTTCTTCTAAATCATAAATACTGATAAAAGCATCAGAAAATCCATTCTCTAATATAATCTTTTCTCTTTCTTTTTGTAAAGAAAGAGAGTCTAAACTCTCTAATACGTAACTATTCATAATCTTGAATAACCTTTTCAATATGTTTTAAGACAACTTCAGCTTTCGAAGCATCCTTACTTCCACCCTGAGCAAAAGTTGGACTTCCTCCCCCATTACCGTTAGCAATAGCAGCTGCTTCTTTCATAACGTTACCAGCTGAAATAGAGCAATTACTTTTTGCAATAAATTGAAGAGATGTATCGTTTTGATTATTTACAAAGAATAAAAATCCTTGTTCCATTTCATTCATCAGACTATCTGCTACACTTTTTAATAATGTAGTATCCTTGTCATGTACTTCCATTAATAATATATCAAGCCCATGAATTAATTGAATATGTTCTCGGTAAAGATCTAAATTCTGAAGGGTAGATTTTTCACGAATTGCATGATAATTCTTCTCTAAATTCTTAACTTCATGATGAACAAATTGAAGTTCATTCTTCTGATAAATAATATCCTTATAAGAAACAGGCATATCATTACTAATATCAACATCAAAATCTAACTTAATTCCATTACCTCTAGCATCATCTAAGATTTCACGAGCTTTTAATAATAATTTAATCTTTTCATCATTATATGGTTTAATGACTTCATATAAAGTAGACTCTATCACTTCACCCGTAACAGCTTCAATACGATAGACATTACTTCCTTTGCTTTCACAATTATATACAGCCATAGGTCCAATTTCACTCGTATTAGAAACATGTGTACCACCACATAACTCAATGGATTTACCAATTTTTACAACACGAACTTTCTCACCATATTTTTCACTAAATAAAGCCATAGCTCCTAATTTTTTTGCTTTATCAAGAGGCATAACTTCGGTAGAAACAATATGATTTTCAGCAATCATATGATTTGCAAACTTCTCAACTTCTAAAATCATCTCATCCGTCATCTTACCAGAATAAGAAAAATCAAAACGAAGTCTCTCGTCATCTACATAACTACCTGCTTGATGAATCGTATTAGATACAACTTGTTGCAATGAATATTGAAGAATATGAACAGTCGAATGATTTGCTTCTATTTTTTTACGACGTTCTTTATCTAATATAAGTTCACAATCATCACCAGATGTAATAACACCATCTAATAAACGCACTTTATGAATGTGTTGACCATTAGGTCCCTTAAAAACATCTACAACACGAGCTTTAAAATGATCACCAATAATCATACCTGTATCACTTACTTGTCCACCACTTTCAGCATAGAAACAAGTTCTCTCAATTGCAATATAAGTATCATGATCAATACTAGGAACTCGCTGATCCTTAGAAAAGATTGCTAAAACTTTACTTTTCAATCGATAAACACCATAAACAAAATCACTTTTATCTTTAAACTCTAATAAAGACTTTTTCTGACTTGCCATAGAAGCAACCACTTTAGCATTCTTTTTAGCAAGTTCTTTTTGAGCATTCATAAATTGATCAAATTCTTCACGTGAAACTTTAAAACCCTGTTCCTCAAGATACTCTTCTGTAAGTTCAAAAGGGAAACCATATGTATCATATAATTTAAAAGCTTCTTCACCAGAAATCGTTTGATCTTCTGCAGATTCAACTAACTCTTTTAAACGTCTTTCTCCAGCTTCTAATGTTTTTAAAAATAATTTTTCTTCCTCTAATACACTTACTTCAACTTCTGCTCTCTTTTCAATCAAATATGGATAAGCTTCTTTCATAACATCTACGACATCAGAAACAATCTTATACATAAATGGACATGCAATTCCAGCTGCTTTACCAAAGCGAACGCTTCGACGAAGAAGGCGACGTAAAACATACCCACGACCAACATTATCAAAAGCAGCTCCATCTGCTAAAGCAAATGTAATAGCTCGAATATGATCAGCAATAATTTTAAATTCTTTTTGCCCACAATAAGAATACGTAGATAATTCCTCAATATGTTTTATGATAGGTTGGAATAAATCCGTTTCAAAATTAGAATCAACATTTTGAAAAATACAGCACCATCTCTCTAATCCAGCACCAGTATCAATATTCTTACTAGGAAGTTCTTGATAATCCTTACGATCTACTCCCTCTTTAGAATTATATTGACTAAATACATTATTCCAAATTTCAACATAACGTTCTTGATCCTCATCGCGACTAAACTTTTCAAAAGCATCTCCATTTGGATCATACTTTTCTCCACGATCAAAGAAGATTTCAGAATCAGGTCCACAAGGGCCTTCTCCAATTTCCCAATAATTTTCCTCTAATGGAATAATATGATCTTCTGCAAGACCAACCTCAATCCAACGTTTTTTAGCATCTTCATCATCTGTATAAATAGTAACATAGATTAAATCTTTATCAATACCATAATACTCATCACTCGTTAATATTTCAAAAGCAAATTCAATTGCTTCATTTTTAAAATAATCTCCCACGCTAAAATTACCCATCATTTCAAAAAAAGTCTGATGTCTCTTAGTAATTCCTACATTTTCAATATCATTAGTACGAATACACTTTTGAATATTAACAATGCGTCTGCTATCGGGAACTTCACTTCCATCAAAATATTTTTTTAAAGGTGCTACTCCAGCATTAATCCATAATAAACTATCATCATTAATCGGTACTAAAGGAGCACTATCATAGATCTTATGGCCATGTTTCGTAAAGAAACGGAACCAAGTATTTCGAATTTCATCATGACTCATATATTTCATTTTCTAACACCTACTTTTTGT
Organism: uncultured Erysipelotrichaceae bacterium; assembly: GCA_902782835.1. GTDB lineage: Bacteria > Bacillota_I > Bacilli_A > RF39 > UBA660 > UBA3789. The sequence continues at coordinate 5,666 of CACZOQ010000014.1, forward strand.
AATATATATTCTACAACTTCCTCAATTGTCATATTAGTAGAATCAATATAAATTTGATCATCACACCGTATGAGTGCACCAACTTCTCTATGAGAATCATCGTAGTCTCTTTTTTCTAGATTTTTTCGTATATCTTCAAAAGACATCCCCACATTATTTTCAGAGTTTTGTAATAATCTTCTTCTGGCTCTCTCATCAAGAGAAGCATCTAAATAAAATTTAAAATCTGCATTGGGAAAAACAACAGTACCAATATCGCGTCCTTCCATAATAACATTCAATCCCTTTGCTAAAGCTCTTTGCTGTTTTACCATTTCTTCACGAACCTCAGGTATAGGTGAAACACTACTAACTGTACTGGAAACTTCTGCAGAACGAATCTCTTTCGTAACATTTTCCCCATTTAAATAAACATTCTGTTTCTCATCAAAACGAATCTCAATCGCTTTCGCAATTTCAATAATCTTTTTCTTATTATCAATAGAAACTCCTTCACGAAGAGTCTCCAAAGCAACACATCGATACATAGCCCCTGTATCAATACGCGTTAACCCAAGCTTTTCAGCAACGAATTCGGCAACAGTTCCTTTGCCACTTCCAGCAGGACCATCAATTGCAATAATCATACCTAACCTCCATAATTTTCTTCGTTTCGAACAACTTCTAAAGCAGCATTCTTTAAATCATCTAAATTACGATTTTCCAAAACATAATCAAACCCATCATATTGATCTACTTCTTTCTCCGTAATATGATTTGCTTCTTCTTCCGTTAAATTCGCATCATAATGACTTCTCTCAAGCTTAATGGTAACAACATCATCATATAGTTTTTTTAATGTTTCAAATTCATGAATTAATCGAGCATCTACAATAATAAAAGTATCAAAGAAATTAGAAAGGATTTCGATATCTTCCTCTAAACGTTTGATAAGAAAATCTTTCTTTCCCATTTTATCACGAATAATTTCAATCCCTACTTTTTGTAAAAACTCTCTTGGTTTAGAATCTTCATTACCATCCCAAGCAAAATAATTACGAGCATATTCATATAAAGGTTCGGTAATATGCATAACACAAGGCTTATAACCATAATCCTTTAATTCCTCCCGTAAAAATTCCCCAAAAGTATTTTTACCAGTTTTCGCGCGTCCCCCAATCACAAATAATTTCATACAATCCCTCCTACAAAAAAAGAATGGTACTGAAAGGAGTGCCAAAGGCACGGTACCATCCTTTTTGATTCTTAATTCTGATAACGGTCTCCCGAATAAACTCCAAAAGTAGCTTCCTAATATTCAATTCGTTCTTTACACCAACCAGAACGTCTCTCTAAATCTCCAATTAGTACTCATCTCTTATCAACATTTATTAATACGTTAATAGTATATCAAATAATAAAATAAGTTTCAATACAATTTCTAGTTTCTTATAAAAGTTCTGGAACTTTTTCTATCTTACCGTTTTCTTTTTCTGCTATGGTCTCATCATCTTTATTATATCCAGTCTTTTCAGCAACAAATAAAGCAATTACTTTTAAGCAAGCAATACATGGAGTAGCAACAATCATACCGATAATTCCGAAGAAGTGTTGGAATATCAATAAACCAATCATTATCGTTACTGGATGAAGTTTCATAGTATGTCCCATAATTAAAGGCTGATAGAAATTATTTTCCAATAATTGAACAACAAAAATTGAAATAATAACACAAATTCCTGTAATAGGAGAAATCGTAAATCCTACAATAACTGCAGGAATAGCCCCAATATAAGGTCCAAAATATGGGATAATATCAGTTACAGCACAAAATAAAGCAAATACAATCGGAGCTTCCATACCAGCTATTGTTAAGCCAATACTTTGCGTAATAAAAACTAAAAACATAACAATAAATAATCCTTGTACATAACTACGTAAAGATGTATTAATACGATGCGTTAATTCATGATAACTCTTCAACCATTTTTTAGGAAGAAGAGAAGAAATAAAATGATTAACCTTATGGAAATCAAATAATAAATAAAAACCAATCATAAGCCCCAAAATAATATTTAGACCTCCACTAATAATCATTTTACCAAATGAAAATATATGACGAGGCATATCAGATCCAAATCGTAATCCCCATTCCGTAATAAAACTCATAATGTCATCTTTAACATGAGAAATATCAAAAATACGATTAGCATCAATTCTTCGTAAAAATTGAATAATAAAATTGGTAACTTCTTCAAATATGGCAGGAGCTGCTTGGACAAAATCTTTCACTTGAGAAATCAAAGAAGGAACCAATAAATATAAGAATAAAAAGATTAAACCTAATAAAACAGCATAAACTAAGACACAACCAATAATTCTAGGAACTTTTTTCTTTTCTAAAAAAGAAACAACTGGCTCAAATAACCAGGCAATTAAAAAACCAATAAAGATAGGAGAAATAACTTTTAAAAACTCCCCTACATACTTTAATATACTCCACTCTTTCAACAAATAGGTACATAATAATATGACCGCTATAATAGCCATAAAATAACCAATATTCATTATTTTTTTACCAGTTCTAAGGATATGATTTAAACTTGTAATATCGACATCTGAGTCTTTTTCTTTAATCTTTTTAAACATTTCAAATCCCTCCTATTTTAATTATAACATAGAAAAGAAATAGTAAAACAATTATTTTCTTAAAAATGACAATACGATATAATAGTATTAGGTGATATTATGAAAACCATTGAAAAAGAAATTGATAGTGAAATTATCATAAAAAATTCAAAATTTATAACATACATCTTTCCAATAGCCTCACCAGATATATCGAGTTATTTAAACAAAGTAAAAGAAATACATTCCAAAGCAAACCATTACTGCTATGGATATATCTATGACAATGTATTTCACTATTCAGATGACGGAGAGCCGTCAAACACAGCAGGTCTACCAATCTATCATGTTCTACAAAAAACAGAATTGAATCACGTTTTAGCAATTGTTGTAAGATACTTCGGAGGAATCAAATTAGGAGCCGGAGGATTAGTACGTGCATACACTAAAGCAGTCAGTAATACGCTTAGTCAATGTAACTACATACAATTAGAAAAAGGATATTTAGTAAAAATTACTACCAATTATCAAGAAATGAAAAACTTAGATTATATTTTAAAGAATTATAGAATTCAATCAAAAGAGTTTCAAGAACAAATTATTTATTATGTAGAAATACCAATTCAAGAAATACAAAACATAGAAAACTATACACATGAAATACAAGAGGAGTTATTCATTCAAAAGAATAGAAGTTGATTAATCATTCATTTTATGATATAAAATAATTGAAAACATAAAAAAA
>CACZOQ010000015.1 GCA_902782835.1 uncultured Erysipelotrichaceae bacterium
CGTCATTGCGAGCAGTCGAAGACTGAGTGGCAATCTATGCTCCCCTTTTTAAGGGGAGATGTCACGAAGTGACAGAGAGGTTTTTATTTATCGTAACTTAGCTTGATGTTGTTAATAGCCCCCTTTGTCCAAAGTCATCTGTCCAGGATTGTTTTGTAAGCTTTATTGTGTATTATATTAATCTGTTATATAATACATAATTAATGTTGAGACCTGTGATTTTATAATTAGGAGAAAAATATGACTGATATGGTAAATAATAGAAATATAAATAAAGATAATATAGAAAATTTTAATAATCTAACTAAAACAGACGAACCACTTTGGGGTAATTTTTTTGGTGATCTGTTAAAGATAATATGTATTAAATATAATAATGTTGAGAATAGAGGAGAAGCTTTATATGAGGATATTAAAAATATTTTTTCTATAAGTAGTAAAGATGATCACTCATTCTTAAAAGTAGTAGAATCTTTAAAACAAATAGATCCTTTAACTTTAATTGGTTATTTTGCCTCATCAGCAAAAGCATCTATAAGACAAAATCGTTTGAATGCATTTTTCCAAATTTTTAATCCAAAAGAAAAAACTGTTATTGATTTGTTTCAAGAACTTAAAATAAAATCAAAAGATATATTTAATAATAATTATATACTCAAATTAACATTATTAGATAATATAAAAAATTATAAACAATCAATGGATAAATTGTGGAATTTTGCAATTGAGCTAAGTAGGGTAGAAAATAATGATTTATATGAAGAAGAAAAAATAGAGTTTGTAGATTCTTTTAAAAAAATAATACCAGATGAAGATATTGATGGCAAAGGAATAAATGGACTAAAAATTAGTAATCTATCTCCTATAATGTATCTTTGTAAGCCAAATAGGTATTATTCTTTAGACAATACAGTGTTTTGCTTTTTAAAAGATGAATATAAAAATATAGATTTATCAAGAAAAGATATTAATGGTTTTAATTCTATATGTTCATTTAAAAAGTATATTAATATTTGTAGTGAATTAAGAAAACTTTATAAAACACCTTATACTTTATATACAGAAGCGGTTAATTATAGTAAATATTTAAGTTGTTTTAATGAATATTTTTACAGTTATAATAACAAACCAGTTTGTCGTGAAGAAAGACAATATGCTTTGTTTTTATATAATAGATTATTAAATATGGTTGATAAAGAATATAAAGATATAAACGATGAAGATAAAGAATTATTTAAAAAGATATTTGGAAAAGAATTAAATAATTCTAAAATATTAAGGGTTTATTATGAAGTTTCTTTTTTGAGAGATTTCTTTAAAAAAGGTAGAGATGAATTAAAAAATCATTTAAATTTTAATAAAAAACTATATGACTATGTATTAGATATTTTTTATAATAAAAATTGCAAATATGGCTTATCTGATTTATTTGAATCTATTGACTATTATTCTAGTCTTAATAAAAAGGATATGTCATTATCACATTCAATGAATTTTCACAATTTTGAAAAAATACAGTCGTTTATTCCGCTATTAGATAAAAATTATGGTTCCATAGAAAAAGATAGTGTTAATTATAATGATATACCATATTTTATGATGAAACTTATGCAAACTATGATGAATTCTAAACCAGATATAGGTATTATTTATGAAAAAAATGGGAATAAATATTTAAAATTCATAGAATGTAAGTATGTTTCAAAAGAAAGTCCTGTTCATTTATTAAATATTAAATGTGATAACAAAGATAAAAGTTTTCGTAAGAAATCTTATATTTTAAGGCAAACTCAAGTTCAGTATTATATAGCTGATTTTATATGTAGAAAACTTATTGGTGAAAGTAAATTGAAAGCAGATATGCCTTTATTATTAAATTTCATATTATCTAATAAAAAGAAAAGAATTAATAAAAAAGAGAAAAGAAATAATATTATTGATAAAGCATTAGGAAGTTATTATTTCGATTTTAAGATAGAAACTGCAAGTATTAAGATATCCGATTTATTACCTAATTGTTTTGAACAAAAGTTATTTGATTAAAATTATTATTTTTATACATAAGCTGGAGAAACAAAAATGGAAATCAAAAAAGTTAATAACCCCGTAATTAAAAAGACAGTAAAAGATTTTGAAATAACAGATTCTATGTTTCAGAAGTTTCTTGATATTTTGAAAAGGTTTACTATTAATGGTGATTTAGAAAACAAACGGAATGAGTATGGCAATATTTCTAAATATTGTTGGATGACTTCTTATCAAATAGCAATTATATATAACAGGGAATATGAAAATGTAGAAGAAGTTTATGGATTGAAAATAGGTGGAGAAGGCACAGATGATAATATTTCATTTGCACAGAAAATAGCAGTTAAATTTGCTACTAAACATATTCCAAATTCTCCGTCTTCTTGTCATTTTGAATATTCGCAGATGTCAGAAGAAGTTTTATCGAAGATGCAGTTTTCTGAAGGTGTTACAAGCACTGTTTGTGGTAAAAATATAAATCTTTATCGTTATAAAGATTAGTTTATTGTTCTTAGTAACTAAAAATTATATATTTAATTATTAAAATATTATTGGAGGAAATAATGGTTGATATTCAAGATAATTCCTATCGGACTATATATAAAATAGATGGTGATACCATTCAAGATAATTCTTATAGAACTATATGTAAAATAGATGGTGATACTATAAAAGATAACTCCTATAGAACTATATATAGAATAGATGGTGATACCATTAAAGATAATTCTTATAGAACTATATATAGAATAGATGGTGATACTATAAAAGATGACTCTTATAGGACTATATATAGAATAGATGGTGATACTATAAAAGATGACTCTTATAGAACTTTATATAGAATTAATGGGCATCTTACAAAAAGACAAATGATGGCACTCGTTGCTGTTCTTTAAAGATTTTGTTGGCTAATTATTAGACGTATAGAATCTAGAAGGGATCCCCCCATGCACCAATCATCAGAAACATCTAGCGAAGTTAAAATCTGTATACATCGAGGCAGCAACCAAATCGGCGGAAGCTGCGTCGAAATAGAATGTGAAGGAAAGAGAATAATAATCGATATGGGTACTCCGCTAGATGCTGATGAAGAAACTCAAAGCCTTGTTCCTGATATAAAAGGACTGAAAGAGGGCGACTCCTCAATACTTGGTTTAATAGTATCTCATCCACATAAAGATCACTATGGCTTAATTAAGTTCGCTTCACCAGAAATCCCTGTATACATAGGTGAAAAAGCCTATAAGATAATTGAAACTACATCAATATTTGTTCCTAATGCTGCTGTGGAAATACCTAACAAACACTTTTACGAAGATAAAAAGCCTTTTGTGATAGGCTCTACAAGTAAAGGAGAAATAAAAATCACTCCATTTCTCGTAGACCACTCAGCATTTGACTCTTATGCTTTACTCATTGAAATAGCTGAGAAGAAAATCTTATATAGCGGTGATTTCCGCTGTCATGGAAGAAAAGGAATACTTTCAAAAATACTTCCAAAAAATAAACTTCTTAAAAATCTAGACTTGGTATTGCTTGAAGGTTCATCTTTTGGTCGATTAGATAAAGATTTGCAATTCCCTAAAGAAGATGAGTTAGAAAATACTTTTGCTGAAGAATTCAGAAAAACGAAAGGATTAGCCTTAGTTCATTGTTCTTCACAAAATATAGATAGAATTACTTCTATTTATCATGCTTGCAAAAAATCAGGAAGAAAACTAGTGGTTGACCTGTATCAGGCGAGTGTTCTTAGAACCTGTTACAATATGAGTCGACCTTTATTCCCAGAGGCTGTTTTATATGTTCCCAATAAGCAAAGAGGAACAGTTGTTAAGAAGAATTTGTTTGACATGATGCATGAATACTCAAAACCAAGAATATATATAGAAGAAATAGTAAAATCACCAGAAAAATATACTATTTTGTTTAGAGAAATCCATATTGCAGATTTTGAGAAATTTTCTGAATTATTTGAAAATTCAAGATTTTTCTATTCTATGTGGAACGGGTATTGGAAAGAAGATTCTAATTACTACAAAAAAGCTAGGGAATTTGTTGAAAAATATAATTTGGAAAAGATAGATATCCACACTTCTGGTCATGCGAGTATTGCTGATTTGAAAAAGTATGTGGAAATGTTGAATTCTCCAAAAATAGTTCCAATTCATACTTTTTATCCACAAAGCTATTCTGAAATATTTAAGAATGTTGAAATTCACCAAGACGGCGAGTGGTTTACTGTATAGGATTTTCTATGGGTATAAGAATTAGTTTTTCTCGATATTTAAAAGATTGTAATGAACATGTAGTTTGGAATAATAATACTATATTTTTTATTTCTATGATTCATGAATATAAAGTTAAAATTGATTACCTATTGTTAGAAAATCCAAAATTATTTCAGCGTTTATTTGAAATTACGCAATTTGAAATGGTAAGTAGCTTGGTTAAACTTTTAGAATTGAATATTGAATCTATAAGAATAAAAAAACTATTTTATAATAGAAGTAAACCGCATAATAAATTAGAAGAAAAAGTATTAATCTTTAAAGAAATATTAGAAGAAATAAATGATAAATATGAC
>CACZOQ010000016.1 GCA_902782835.1 uncultured Erysipelotrichaceae bacterium
TAATGTATGAAGTTTTTTTATCATTTCATTCATCTTTAACATAGCATTCTTCATAGCAACTTCATTTTTACGAGCTAAGAAACCAATTCCCATTGCTTTTAAATACTCTTTATAAATAGCCTGACGATTCTTATCTTCTTTTTCAATTTCCTTTTTCTTATTGATAAATTGGGTTTTAGCACTATCTTTATTTTTATAGCGTTCTAATAAATCTTTCAAAATAAACTCATACTTATAATATTTTTTTAATTCATTTAAAGTAAGATAAAATCCCATAATAGCTGAATCATAAGCATTTTTACTTTCTTCATCTAAATCTTGATACTTACCATTCACAACAAATGTATCGTAATTCTTTGTACGAGCAGCAGAATTTTCTAAATAATCAGATATCTTTCTTTTACCCTCTAAAAATAACTTAGAATTATAATATTCATCAATAGCCATTTTATTTCCAACATTATAACGAGTTGTAATATATTTATCTACAACAGTAAATTCATTAACAGAATAGTTTGAAAATTCTGTTTGTTTAAAAGTAGTAACATATCTATCTAATTCCTTAGCATATTTTTCTACAATATACTCTAGATTCATCTTTAAATGTAATTTAATATCAGGACAACCAAAATATATTTTTTCAAAAGCATCCTTCATAAAAACAGGATCAGGGTTTTGAAAAAAAGCACTCATATATTGTTCAGTAAACATTGTATATTGAAAATCCGTAATCGTTAAAGAAATTCCAAAAGAACGAAATTTGTCAACAAATTCCTTTAAAATAGAATTCATCTTCTCCAAAGAAGTATTTTCATCAATAGATGCAATAATAAAAGAAATTCCTAACTTGAAACTATTAGAAATATTGGCATTTAATTTAACAAGGTCTAATAAATGATCTACTTCTAATAATCCAACAGCATATTCATTTGTTTTATCAACAGGAGTTAACCTTTGAATTCTAAGTCTCATTTCATCTTTTATACGATTTAAATATCCTTCGAAAATATTTAACTCACGGTTAACATATTCATTTCGCTGAGCACTAGCATTACGAAAAAATTTATCTTTCGTACGTTTTGTTCCTTCATTTGTTTCTAACACAAAAGAATCGATATGATTACGATCAATATCAATTTGGTTTTTAACGTCTTCTATTCTACTCATCAGTCGACTCCCCCTCTTCTTCAGAAATAACAATAACGCTTTCTTTTAAATACTGAATATGATTAGACACCATATCATATAGAGCAATTAAATCATCTTCCCCTAATTCATTCACTTCTAAATTTTCATTTTCCATACTAACACCTCATAGAATAAAAAGCCTTCTTTACAGGAAGGCTTTTAAAAATTAACCATTATCTTAAGAAGCACTTGAGTCAATGCTAAATTGTAGATTATATGTTAAAGAACTTCCAGAAGCATGATCTTCACAGTCAACATCTTGTCCTTCAATCCACAAATAAATTCTTATTTTAGTAATACCTTCAGCAACATCAAAAGCATTTATATAAGCAGTTAATGGAATACCAGAAGCAACACTACCAATCGTAGTAATATCTCCAAAATAATTAGTATCCGTACTATTTAAAGGAATCTTATTTGCTTCAGCAATTGGAGCTTTAACACCTTTATAAGCTAATTTAGAACCACCAGTTTGTCCAACACTAATACCATAAACGTTAGATGCATTAGCAACTCCAGATGGAGAGTGAACATCATAGTTTGGCTCCCAGAACATCTTAGTAATTTCACCTTTTAAAGCTTGTGCAGAAGCAGGAGTTGATCCATAAGCTACACTACCTTCTTTAATGAATGCTACACGAGCAGCATTTTGAATACCCTTATCAGTTCCACTAGCTACAACACTTGAATTAGAAGTTAAATAAACAGTTTGTGCTTGTGAAGATTGGAAGAACAAATCGAATACAACGAAGTCTCCACTTGTTCCATTTGTTTCTGTTGTTTTCTCAGCAACTAGAACGTTGTTACCAGTTGTAAGATCAGTTTCAACAGTACCTTTATACATATTCATATATCCCGTAGATGCATCTACAGTTCCAACCGTTGATACAGGAACCATTGTATTAGTACCTTGTGGTAATTGGTTATTAACACCAGTCCAGCTAGCACTTGTAATATCATTGTTTGTTACAATAGATTTCCAATTGGTAGCATCTGTTGATATTTGTAAACCTTGAGAGGTTGATACATTAACATCAATAGATTCTACTGTAACAGTTCTATTAGCCGTAAACCATGCATATGTAGATGCAGTTAATACTAGGGCTAAAAATAAAATCATAATAAATGCTAAAAATATTTTTCTTCTTCTTTTTCTATCTTTTTTTGCTTCTGCTTTTGTCATAAAACTCATACTCCTTTGTCTTTTTTCTTTTTACTATCATTATTATCGACATGTTCCTCGGTTATATCCATGTGCATTTTAATTTCTCCACCTAATAAATCGTTTTTGCATTCAGGGTCATCCCCCTCAATCCAAACTACAATCGTAAACTTATCTTTTGCTTTAGGTTTAAAATCTTTTCTTTGCTTCAAAATTGCAACAGATTCTGAATCAAACTTTTCAGTACCCGGTTCTGACTCACCAGTAATGATACTTCTTTTCGCATAGACCGTTCTTTCACCATTTTGAATAACCATAATTCTTATAGCTTCGTCTACATTCAAAATAGTATCGTCAATATCAATCTCATACCAATAATGAACTCTCTCTTTTCCAGAATTGATTACATAAAACGTATAGGCTATATAATTGTCTCCATTATGAGAGCCTGTAGCTTCATCATCAATATCCTCTGGTAACCATTGAATCGATATATTATCCATATAATCGATTGTCTTAGCTGACAGTTCTCTAGTCTTACCAGAAACTTTACCATCTTCCGATAAATAAATTCCCTTTCGATTGGCTAAATTTGGATCTAGCGTAACAGTAAATCTTCCACCGTTATATACAACATAGAGAACAAAATAAATAACGGACATCAAAATCAGCAAAATCAAGATAGCAATTTTAATTGCCTTTTTGTACATTTCTCTTTTATAAATTGTCTGTGCTTTTAATTCTACTTCATTTTTCATCCAATCACCACTTGTTCACTCTATATTTTTTTCAGTACCTCAATGCCACCTTTCCTACTATGCCTAATATAATTATAGCGAGAAAGGTTTATGAAATCAATACAAAAAAATACTTTTTTACAAAAAATTACAAATCTATATTTTATATTCTCGCAAAATACCAGAATATATCTCTTGAAAACCAACAATATTATCAAAATCCATTGGCCTTACAATCTCAGGTAAATCAATTTCTATATTAGAAATATCAAAAATATACTTTACAAACTCTGCACAATAAAAATAATTTTTACGTTTAACCTGTAAATGAAAAGGTACAATAAACATACCAATAACATTAAATCGATAAGCATCTTTATGAGAATGAATATTATAAATTGTTCTGCGTATCTTCTCATATTGATAATCATCCACATCTACTGCATAAACCTTTGTTTTAGTTTTATAAAAGCGTTTAAAAGTTCCATAATGAGGAGATTCTTGTACAAATCCTCCCCAAAAAGGAATATATGGATTAATACGTCCAAAACTATACATTTCTTCTAAATTTTCATCTAAAGAAATTGAAACATGAGAATATTCCCCTTTTGTAAATAGCTTTACAAATCGAGAAAGAACCGTTCCTGTATAAGTTAATACAACATATATTTTACTCATTCACTCAACACCTATCTTTTAAAAGTATAGCATACCAAAAAAAAATAGACAATAATACTACTGTCTATTTTACGCTTTATTTTTTTTCTTCTTTCGATGAAGAGCAATTCGAATATAAAGAATACCAACAATCAAAATATAAGAAATCAATACAATGATATAATCAACAATCTTCTTTCTCTTTTCAGTCTCAATCACTTTCCGTTCAAATTCTTGAACTTCTTTCTGCTTTATTTTATCCGTATCATCATGAATAAATTCAGAATCTTCATTCTTCTTTATTAATTTAGCCATAATAACAGACCGATCATAAGTACCAACACCAAAACAAGTAGATAATAAGATTAATTTCGAACCATCTTCAAACTTCATAGTTCTTTTTTGAATAGCACTTTTAGAAAACGCTTCAATAAGTTCTTGATTTAAACCATTTTTATATTTCTGTAATTTATAACCAATACTTTTATTTGCGTCTATAATATTAAAAGTATAGATTTTTAAATCATAAACTCCATTCTCTGTATATAAGACCCCTGTCGAATGATCTTCAAAAAAATCTTTCTTTTGAAATTTTTTGATATCAGAAAACATCAATCCCTTAGACATATTATGCCCATAAATAACAATATAATCATCGTCCAAAGATCGACTATTTCGATAATCCAAAAAAATACTACCAGCAGGGGAATAATTTCCACGATAATCGCTTTTTAAGTACTGGCTATTATCAAGACCAGCTAAAATAGGATAATCAATATTCGTATTATCAATTCGAATCCAACCAACAATATCTTTATTAATCGATTTCAAATCTGTTAATGAAAACTTCGTTCCAAATGAATTTTCTCCTTGAATAGAAGGTTTATATTTTAATATTTCATCAGTCAATTCTGTATCCTCATATACAGAATAAACATCATATAAAGCGTATCCTGAAAACGAAAGTGCTATAACAAAAAAAGATAAAACAATAAAATTTAATAAATGATTAATTATTTTTATGACTATCATAGAAATCCCCTCAATTATTAAATATCTTTCGTTTGTAGAAAACTAATGACTTTTCCACGAATATTCTTCACATCAACTGCTCCAAAAAGACGAGAGTCATTATAATTAACTCGATAATCACCAACCACAAATACTTTTCCTTTAGGAACTGTATATGGATAAACAATCAAAGAATCTGTTGGAAACTTATTATTAATAAAAATCTGATGTGTTTCCAATTCTCCATCTACTAAAAATTCATCATTAATATTTAAAGATATAACTTGATTTTCCAATGCAATAATACGTAGGGCATAACATTTATCTTCATGTTTAATAATAACAACATCTCCTACATGATAATCTTTATCCAAACGATAATATAATAACAAATCCCCTGCAGCTATATTAGGAGACATAGCTTGATTCGGAATTCTAAAGAATCCAAATATATGAAAGAACAATATATAAAATAAAAGAACAATAAAAATAACTTTGCGAATTAACATCTTTATATTTTCAATTAATATACTACGTTGTTTCTGCATTTTTTGAATAGGCGTTTTTTCAATAACAGAATCACGAATAAATGTTTTTTCTTCTTTTGATAATTCTTCATTTGATTCAATAATAGTATCCATAATTAGAGTTTTCTCTTCAGTAGAAAGATTACTATTATCAACTCTATCTAGAATACGTATAATCTTTGGAATATAATAAAAAGTATCTTGTAATACTTCAATATCTTCTTGTTTTTCTTGATTCTGCATATTATCCCCTCTTTATAAACATTTCCCTATTCTTCTTCATTCTAACACAAAAAAAAGAAAAGTACTAGAAAAAAAGAACAAGTTGTTCTTTATATTATTTCTTCTTTGTCTTTCTTTTTTCCTCGAATCTTAGAAATGATAATCCAAGTAATAAAAGTAATACTAATGATACACAAAATGATAATAAATGGTTTTAAAAGATACGATAAACCGGTATTAGAAGAATCCACTTCTGAAAATGCCTCTACTGACATATTCAAACATACTTTATTTCCATTAATATCTAGCGCATCTTCAAAAGTGCCTGCATTACTATCTTCTGTAACAGTTACAGTATAATTCGAACTAGCTGGATTTCCTGTTCCATAAGTAACTTCAAATTCTTGATTATATGCAGCTTCTAACATGTCTAAAACTACATAATCCCCATCAAAATAATAATTAAAAACAGGAGTATCTGCCGAAAAAGAAAACAATACGTCAGAATTATAGTAAAAATGAAACGATCCCCCAGTCTCTGCTAAATTACCCTTAATATAAGTAGTATAATTCACACAATAAGACGGAATATGAACCGTTCCAAAATCAAAGTCAGTAACTTTATTATCATTAGAATCATATAAAGTAGCAGAATGAAGAAGATGTCTTCCTGTAATAACATTATTAGAATCCAACTCATTAACAACGATAGCAGACCCATTGATGGAATTAACGCGATCATAATCTCCATACACAAAATTTTGAAGTGTCGTTGATGGAGAAATATCATAGGGAACATTATCAAATGCAACAACACTAGGAGTAATACTAAAAGTATGAGTCCCTATAGTAGCACTAGAATCATTATCCACATCAACAACAAACTCTTCACGAATAACAACATCTCCATCACCGGAACAATAATTTCCAAAATTGAAAGAAGAATCATCAAGTAATTGTTCAGATTGATTAGGGCACATCAAATATACAGAATAATTGACCAAAAGAGAATTATCAGTGGTGTAAGAACCCCTGTAGAAAGTAGCATAATCAACATTTTGCCGATTTTCAACATATTGATGCCAATTTTCAACAGTTGTTGTAAAAACAAAAGTCTCTGATGCCCAAACTCTTTTTGGAATAAAGAAGACTAAAAAAAATAGAATAAATAAATATTTTTTCATAAGTACTCTCCTATTCTATTCCATTCTAGCACAAATAAAAAGAAGAATACAAGTTGTCTCCTTCTCATAACTGTCAAGTAACAATGACAACAAGTAATTCAACTAAAGTGAATCCTTTATTATTTCTCATAAACATCACCTATTATTATTTAAACCATTCTTATTCTGATATAAAGTAAAAAACAAAACAAACAGTAAGATACCACTTAAAAGAGCAAATGGAAAAATACGATAAAACAAACCTGTATTAGAGCCATCCGCATTTAATAGTGCATCAACATTCATATAAAGACAGAACTCATCTCCCTCTAATACTAACGCATCATCTAAACTAGAAGAGTTGTTTTCTTCTTGAATCGTAATCGTATAATCATCATTAGCAGAAGAATCTAAATAAGAAACCTCTCCAGATTGTGAAAATACAGTATCTAAAAATGAAAGACTTTTATCAGAAACCGTATGAGAAGAAGTCAAACTAGATACACTAAAAGAAAAGTCATCATTACTATTAGGAAAACTCATCGAAAAAGTTCCATACTCATTGGCGATATTCCCTTTAATATGCGTTGTATACTTGACACAATAACTTGGAATATTAATAATACCCTGTGATATTTCCTCTATCTTATTATCAGTAGAATCAATAAAATACATCCCATCTAAAACTCGATTCCCCGTTGGAACTGAATTTTGATTTACTTCATTTAAAACTAATAATGAACCGTTTAAAGAATTAACAGGTTGATAATTAGTCGTCATGTAAGACTGAACACTAGATGGAGTAGTTCCATATGAAAACTCACCTGGAATGACACTAAAAGAATGATACCCAGGAGTAGCATTAGAATCAACTATAGCATCAAATGTTTCAGTAAGAATAATATCGTCTCCAACAGAAAAAGAATAATCACTTAATGAAAATGTAGTAGTATCAACACTAGAAATCGTAATATCTGGTTGGCTAGCACTCTGTAAAATAACATTATGCTGATAGGTAATACCATTAGAAGAATCTCCGGTAATCGTTCCAAAAGTAAAACTTAAATCGGTATTCAAATCCCAATTCTGAATAGAACTACTAATTGTTAATCCGTGTACGTCAAAAGGAAAGAATAAAAAAACAATAATTCCAACAATACAAGATAGAATAAATGATTTCATCAAAATCCTCCTATTCTCCTATATTTTACCACATAAAAAAAGTAGAATTCAATAATCATTCTACCTTTTTAAATATTTCTTTTTCTTCTTCCTGAATTTTAAATTTTTTGTGAAAGAAAACAAAAAATAAAATTGCAAATCCAATTAATAAAAGAAATGGAAAAATAAAATAAGATAATCCAGTACTAACATAATCCAAATTAACAATAGCCCGAACTTCAATTGGAAGAACATACCCTTGCAAAGAATCCTCTATAGTACCTTGTGGTAATATCAATTGAAAAGATGGATCACTTCCTTCTGGAATAGAAGAATTATAAGTAAAATATGAAGTATTTGAGGCAAAAGAGGCTAAATCAGAATAATTGACATTAGGTACAGATAGAAAACTTCCTGGAGCCTGAGTAGTAGAAATTGCATAATCATCAATATCAACAGAAATAATACTATTTGGATCCCCTAACTCACCTCCAACCGAAAAACTAAATTCAACTGAAAAAGTTGGGAGTTCAATAGATCCTAAATCATAAGTACCACCATCAATAACAGAGTCATAGCAAACCTCATCACTCAAACGATGGACAGATGAACCACCATGATAATTCAAGGAAGACACTTGTATCGGCTTCTTCCAATAATTAATATTATTAGGATCATCAGGATTATCAGGATTATTAGAATTATTAGAATTATCATAACAATAGTTTCCCGAAGAAAAACTAGCAAACATTGCATCACCAATATCCGTTCCGGAAAAAATTGGAGATTCAAATGAAAAAGGAGTATATTCAATAGAAGTTCCTGTATAATATGCATCGACATTATGAGTTTCTTGTATAGAAACATCTGACCCCATATCAAAAAGGCAAGAATTCAAATCACACTCTTGATCCGAATAAACAACAGGTGCTCCCTCATAAGTTCCTTCAAACAAAATAGTAGCATCTCCCGCATCGTTAGAACCAGGAGATAAAGAAAGATAACCATATGGATTCCAGTTAGAAATAGTAGCAGTAAAATAAACCAAAATAGCATCTTCATGCCCTTGAACAGTTGGATCAGCCCAAACGGGAAAAGGAAAGAAAATAATAAAAGCAAGAAGAACAAATATTATTTTACTATTCTTTATAAATGATAAATCCATTCTCCTCACCTACCTTTACTACTATCATTATAACGTTGTTACTATTTTTTTGCAAATAAAAAGCTTCCCCTAAGGGAAGCAATTATTCTTTAACTTTATTTTTATGAATAACAACATATCCAATAGCTACTAAAGCCATTAAAACGAAAAATGGAAAAACTCGATATAATAAACCAGTTGGAGAACCATCAGAATCTAAGCGAGCGATAATATCCATTGTAGTTTCAAATTCTCCAGATCCAACATTAATACCATCATCTTTGCTATCAATACTGATTTCATAATCATCTGCTCTATTTACACCAGAATACAAAGCCTCCAAACCGTCTCCATTTGTAAATTCATCAAATTGTGCTTTTGTAATAGATAATCCATCAATTTCACAAAATTGAAGTGCATCTCCATTAGAAGCAGAATCTGTAATAGAAGCACCAGTTCCAATATGATTAACAGCAAAATCTCCATACGTATTAGCAATAGAACCTTTTACACGGAAATTTAAATTAACACAATAAGATGGAATATAAATCGTACCTAAACTCATTGTTTCTGTTTTACTACTTCCATCAGAACTTCTAAAATATGCTTCTGAAACATAACGAGTCCCTGTTGGATTATCTTCTGCATCTAATTGATTCAAAATATAAACAGTTACATCTTGATCACCCGTAATATATTCACCAAACATATATAAATCATCATCATAATCAATAGAATCAGAAATAACAGAACCAGGAGTAATTGTAAGTGTCTCATATTCTGGAGCAGATCCTTGATAAGATGCGAAATCATATACTTCCTTTATCACAAAAGTAGAACCATTAGAATAATTCAAACTAGCAAGTGAAAAAGAACATTGACCAGTTAATTCAGTAAAACTTCCACCATTAACCCCATAATAAACAGTAGGTGAAATACCATAACCATTACTTCCACAAACAAATCGTAAATCACTACTATTCTTCCAGTTTTCAATCGTCGTTGTAAATGCTACTGTTGAATCCTCAGCCATAACATGTTTAGGTAGTAATATCACTGCAAATAAAAATACAAACCAAAATAATTTTTTCTTCAGCATAAATCATACTCCTATCTTAAGAAATATTCTATTCTCTTTCATTTTAACATATAATAGAAAGAACGCAATACAATAATGTTCTACTTTACAGTTAAATATGAAATAAAAAAACGAACACAATCGTTCGCTGGAAAATCTAATGGTGCTTCCATCCGGACTTGAACCGGAACTCTATCGCTAGAAGCAGATTTTGAGTCTGCCGCGTCTACCAATTCCGCCATGGAA
>CACZOQ010000017.1 GCA_902782835.1 uncultured Erysipelotrichaceae bacterium
GATCATTTTCCATAAAACACCTCATTCATAATTAACTATTTTTTGGTAATCTTCTCAATGTATAGACATGCCAATTTTTTTGTTGACTGCCTCCTTCATTATGATATTCTTCAATAGCAAATAATTCTTTTCTTAAAAATTCAATATCATCTTTACTATAATAGGCATAAAATCTTATACTCATACCTTGTTCCATTGGGCAAAACTTCCGCATTAGGATGAACCTCTACATTTTAAAAATTGATAATGAATAATCCATGATCATTTAATTCATGATAGACTACATCAAATAGTTTTTCCAAATCCTCTATATCCAAATGAGGATTCCTCCATGATAGAATCAAGTCTGCTTTATCATCAAAAACCGCATCATAGTCATCCGTTAAAAAATTAAATCTTTTTACTTTTCGAATTCCTATTCTAGTTTGTTCATCTAAAAAAGTTTCTACCGCGTCGGTTGCAGTAACATCATAACCAGCAGACTGAAGCATTAAAGCAAGCTGTCCACCACCACTACCAAATTCCACTACTTTTTTTGTAAAATCTTAATGCAATTGATCATCAACATAATGAAATAGTCTCTCCCGTTTTTCTGTTTCCGGATCAATTTTGCCATGATCTAAATACTCCGAAGCTCCACCAGAATTATACATTTTAATCGTTTTTTCATTATATTCACTCATACTAAGCCCTCCATTAAATGTATTATAACATATAAAAAAGAAGATGATTCTTCTTATTTAGGGTTGCAAGAAAGCTATGATAATAAAGTAACTATAAAAAAGTCAACTATCTCATATAAAAGTAAAATAAATAAAAAACAACAAGTGGAATAGAATTAATTATAACAGCAAGAATAGACAAATAATTCTTTTTTAACATAAGACTATGTAAACTTAAAAGTATATTTACAGCCATAATAGGAAGGGCAATAGTCATAAAATAAAAAAGTAGCATCCATGCATAGGGACTTTCATCAACATCCCATGACTGAATAAAACAATAAGCAACAAATAAAATCTGTAGGGATACACCAAAAATAGATATTAGTGCAAATATTTTACTATTCCTAGATTTTTGTTCTTGAATATTATTACCACACTTAGAGCAAAACTGTTTATTATCTAATACAGGGGATTTACATTTGCTACATCTCATACAATTAAAACACCTCTATAAAAATGATAACACATATTATTTTTTTCATTTCAAGAATAATAAATTACTCAACAAAAATTGACAAAGAAGCAGACTATTCATCTGCCTCTTCTGTTTTTTTACTAGATAAAAAAGTAATCTTTTCACAGATTATTTCTATCTCATTCTTCTTCTTATCCTCCTCTTCTAATACTCTAGATTGAACTCTTCCTTTAACTCCCACAATATCTCCTTTACTACAATATTCACAAGTATTTTCAGCAATACTATCAAAAGCAACACAATCGATAAAATCTGTATCATAATTTCCTTCACTATTTTTAAAACTTCTTGGGATTGCTAAAGAAATAGTCGCAACTTTTGCTCCTTTCTCACTTTTATGAACGGTAATATTTCGAGTAAGACGCCCAACCAAAATAATCTGATTTAACATAATTCACCTCCCTTCTGGGAGATACTATAATAGAATCAAGAAAATAAGAAAAATCGAGAAAATAAACAATTCATTGGATAGGAATCTTCAATCATGAAGAATCCATATTATAAAAATGAATTTTCAAAAACAAAATAGTACTAAAAAAGAAGTTTAGTAAAAATCCCAAAAAAAAGAGAAATTATAAATTCCTCTTAATTAATTGATTTAATTCAACAGCATATTCCATAGGTAACTCTTCCCGAAATTTTTCTATAAAACCTAAAACAATCAAATCCATAGCTCGTTCTTTGGAAATCCCACGACTCATCATATAGAATAAATTATCATCACTAATTCTTGAAACAGTAGCCTCATGTTCTATATGACTACTACTTTGAAAACAAGAGTTAACAGGAATGGTATCACTCTTTGATTTTTCATCTAAAATCAAAGTATCACATTTTACAGATGCCTCACTATTTTTGGCTTTTCCTTGGATAAATGCTTTCCCCCGATACGTCGCATTCCCTCCATTTCGAGCAATACTTTTCGAAATAATATTACTAATTGTATGACTTCCTATATGAATCATACGAGCACCTGTATCTTGTATTTGATCTCTTCCAGCAACACTAATCGTAATGCAAGTTCCTTTCGAATAATCCCCTTTCAAAATACAACAAGGATATTTCATCGTAACTTTACTACCAATATTACCATCTATCCATTCCATTGTTCCATGAGTATCAACCAGAGCTCTTTTGGTAACAAGATTATAAACATTATTAGCCCAATTTTGCACCGTTGAATAACGACACCTACTATTCTTACCAACATATATTTCAACTACTGCAGCATGTAAACTACTTTCACTATAAGTAGGAGCCGTACATCCTTCAATATAATGCAAATCACTATTATCATCTACAATAATCAAAGTTCTTTCAAATTGGCCCATATTTTTACTATTAATTCGAAAATAACTTTGTAAAGGTCGATCTAATTTTGTATTAGGAGGTACATATATAAAACTTCCTCCACTAAAAACAGCCCCATTTAAAGCAGCAAATTTATTTTCAGAATTCAAAACAATTTTTCCAAAATATTTTTTGACCAAATCTGGATATTCTTTCATTGCTCTTTCAATTGAAGTAAATATAACATTTTTCTCCTCAATCTCTTTCAACATAGAATGATAGATAACTTCACTTTCATATTGGACACCCATTCCACCCATATGAATTTCTGATTCTCTTACACCAACAGAATCCAAATCATCAACAATAGGCTTTAAAACATTATTCCAATCATCTTGAATTCTTTGATCAGCTTCACTATTTTTATAATAAATGATTTTAGAAAAATCTAAGTCTATCTCGGGACCAAAAGTTGGTAAACCAATTTTTTCAAATTTTTGATAACTATCTAATCGGTAATTCGTAACCCAATCATCCTCATTTTTAACCTTAGATATAGATTCTACTTTTTTCTCATCTATACCAACTATTTCCATATAAACACCTCTTGACTATTTTCTATATTGAAAAGGCTCTTCAACATCACAGTCCCATAAGAAACTAGTAAGTTGAGATAAAGATTTCTTATCCTTCAATAATTGACTTCTTTTATATTTACATTTTTTACTTTTCTCTTGTAAAAATCTTAATATCACATTATCTGATATATTCTCTTGAATAAGATTCAATCGATCTACAAAAAATTTATTAGAACTTAATATATAATCTTCTAACATTCCTAGACTAAGTTCTTTTTCCCCAAAACTTTCCCCTACATCAAATCTCTCTAATACTATACACGTCCCATTTCGATCTTCACCTTGTACATTTTGAATAAGATTTCCATAGTCATCTCCATCTCTTGTAGTGCAAGAATAAGGAGATCTATCATAGACAGGAAGATTCATTTCTTCATCAAATGGATTCACATAAACCCCATTTACATTAACCATAAAGACATATGCATCTATAGGTGGAACACAACTTCCATTATGACTCATAGAATAATAAGAAACCTTTCCTAATCTTATTTTCTTTGAATCAATCATTATCTCCTGCATCTTCTAATCCCCCTAACATTTTTTCAACGGCTTCACTTGGTATTAAAGCACAATGAATTCGATTCGGTTGTTTACTGATTTCATCATAAACAGTTAATTCTCCTAAAAGTTCTTCATCATATTCTTTTTCATGAATCATATTCTGATAATTTTTTAATATTTCCTTCACCTCAGAAATTTTCTTCCCAATTAATTTACGAATCATAATAGAAGTAGCAGAAGTACTAATTGCACAAGCTTCTCCATCAAAACGAATATCTTTTACAATTCCATTTTCAATTTTCATCATAAAATCTAAATTATCAATACAGCTTTCACTATTTGTATTAACTTTTAAGTACCCATCATCTTCAATTAATCCTCGATTCATAGGATCTTGATAATTATCTAGAATAATCTCTCTTCTTAAGTTACTATCCATATTGCCTCCTATAATACTATTTTAAAAAGATCTTTACTGTTTCTTAATGCTTCAATCAATTGATCAACATCTTCTTGACTATTATAAAAATATAAACTAATACGAACTGTATTTTTAACTGGTAAAATATCCTTTAATAATTTAGCACAATGATTCCCAGCCCTTACACAAATATGATAATGATTTAAATAGACAGACGTGTCTTGAGCAAAAACACCATCAATATTAAAAGCTAAAATTCCACTATCAGATTTCTGATTATATACAATGATATTAGGCATATCAGAAAGATTAGATAGTAGATAGTTCTTTAATTGTTTTTCTCTCTCATGAATAGAATCCATTCCAATTTCCATCAAATATTGAATAGCTTCTCCTAATCCAATCACTTCAGCAATAGGAGGAGTACCTGCTTCAAAACGTGTTGGAATACTTTTCCATTCATATGAATTATCATCTTCAAAAATAGAATTCATTCCCCCACCATAAAAAATAGGTTCCATTTCTTCCAATAATTCTTTTCTACCAACCAACACTCCAACACCCGTTGGACCACACATCTTATGTCCAGAAAAACTTAAAAAATCCATATAAGAATTTTGAAAATCAACTTTCATATGAGGTACACTTTGAGCACCATCTACATGAAATAAAATATGATGTTCATGGCAATACTTCCCAATTCTTGAAACATCCCTTACATCACCAATAACATTACTAACATGAGCAAGACTAATAACTTTCGTCTTAGAAGTGACACATTTCTCAATATTATCAAAAGTTAATTCATATTCAGGAGATAAAGGTACATAGCGAATAACAATACCAATTTCTTGTGCTAACTTCATCCAAGGAAGAATATTAGAAGCATGTTCAGCTTTATTAAGAAGAACTTCATCTCCTTTTTTCAATTGATTCCTCATATAACCAAAAACAACCATATTAATAGACATAGTAGCACCACTTGTATAAATAACTTCTGAAGAATCACAATGTATAAAATCTGCTACAATTTCACGAACGTGATCATATAATTCATTCGTCTTCATAGCAGCATCATAATCACCACGATGAATATTAGAAGTATGTTCCAAATAATACTGATTCATTTTTTCAATGACTCTTTTAGGTTTCAAAGTAGTTGCACCATTATCAAAATAAACCATATCTCCCATTAACATAGGAAAATCTTCTCGATTCATAGTATCACCTCCTATATTTTTTCTATTTCTTCTATAAATAAACGAATTTCATTCAAATCAACACTATCCATATTGATTAAAAAACCATTTAATAACAAACGATTAGCTTCCTCAAAAGTAAGTCCCCGACTCATTAAATAAAACAATTTATCTTCACTAAACTTTCCTATATAAGCACCATGATTACTATCAACATCATAGTTATCTATCAATAAAATAGGACAAATTGTACTTTTACCATTTTTTAAATTAATAATTTGATTTTCTTGATTACAAACACATTCACTACTAGTTTTAGGAACAATACCATCCACATAATAATCCAATTTCTTTAATCCAACATTAACACCATGGTTAAATAATTCACTATGCGTATGATTCTTTAAATGAGTTACTTTAATAGAAAAACGATTATTATCATAATTTATATTATTATAGTAATAGTATAAAGTCACTCCTTCTGTAACTAAATTGATATCCACTTCACAACTACTATTAATAGAAAAATGATAAATAATAGTATCTTCCGTTATATTATATTGATACTTCTTCTTTTCATTTGAATCAACAACATACAATACCTTACTCACTTTTTTCATCTCCCGATGCTGCATGAATATTAGTATATCCACTTTCTTCTACTTCAAAAGCTAGATCAATTCCACCACTCTTTTGAATATAACCATCTTTTAATATATGTACATAGTCTGGTTTTAAGTATTCTAATATACGAGGATAATGAGTAATAATAAGAACAGAAGTATCAGGATTATCATGACGATATTGATTAATATTATCACAAACAATTCTAAGACTATCTACATCTAATCCTGAATCTAATTCATCTAATAAAATATACTTAGGTTTTAAACATTTTAATTGTAATATTTCGTTTTTCTTTTTTTCTCCACCACTAAAACCTTGATTTAAAGAACGATGTAACATACTACTATCTAATTGAACATCTTTCATAGCAGTTTCCATATCCTTAATAAATGTATATAAGTTAACCTTTTCACCAGTAATAGACCCTCTAGCAGTTCGTAAAAATTCACTATTACTAACTCCCTCAATCACTGTAGGATCCTGCATACAAAGAAATAAACCCTTTTTGGCTCTTTCATCAACAGTTAAATGTAATATACTTTCTTCATCAATACAAATATCTCCAGCAGTAATCTGATATTTATAATGACCCATAATTGCTTTTGCTAAAGTACTCTTTCCAGCACCATTAGGTCCCATAATAGCATGGACTTCTCCATCATGAATCGTTAAAGATAAATTTTCCAATATAGGAGTATCATCATCTATAATAGAACAACGAATGTTTTTTATTTCTAACATATGGTTCTCCTCTCATCTAAAATCATTATTATTTTATCACAAATGAAAAATGAATACAAAAAAAATCAACTATTAAAGTTGATTTTTTAACTCATTTTAAGCAGCTCTACGATAATAAGTATCAGCTTGGTCATAATACTGTCCATCATCATTCAATACAGATTGAGCATCTTCTAATATTTGACCCAACTCATTAAATCCACTTAATTGTGAACGTAAAGACTGTAATTCACGATTTTGGGAAGCAATAACAGAACCTTGTTCTTGAATTTTATCAGACATAAGTTGCATTTTAGAATCAGCTCTAGCAACAGCAGCCTCCATATTACGATTTTTAGAAGACAAAGCCTCTACTTTATTTCCTAACATTTGGAATTTCTTATTTAATATCGTATTAGCATCTTTTGCACTTGCTAATTTAGCTTGAAGGTCAATTACAGATCTTTTTAATTCTCTATTTTGTGCCATTAATGCATTCATAGATTGTGCAACAGAAGAAACAATCGTACCTTTCATCGCATAAGAATCTTGATAAACTGGCTCTTCATAACCTGCATTTGTATAAGCATCAGGCGAAATAGTATCTGGTTGAACAAGGGAATCATGGAAGAAATCCTCTTCTTCATATTCTTCATTACTATTATTACCTCTTACTTCACCAAACATATTATCCAAAGTAGTATCCTCTACTTGTTCTTCAAAATTAACTTCTGCATCCGTATCATCGTCATCACTGAAATTAACGATATCATCATCAGCATCTTCTTGTACCTCTTCTTCTGCAGGAGCACCAACAGATTCTTCAGCAATTTCTTCCTGTCCTGCATTTTCTGCTGAAACTTCACTAGTCTCTTCCACTACCTCTTCTTGTGGTTCTTCAGAAATAGTAACCATAGAATCCTTATTAGCCTCTTCCTCTGTTACAGTCTCTTCAACTACTTCTTCAGAAGCCTCTGTACCTTGATTCATTTCTTCTTCACTTAAAGAAGCACCATCAAAGTTTTCTTCACTAACTTCTTCCGAAACAGATTCCTCAGCAGGAGCTTCAGTTCTTGGTTCATCAACATCAGTAGATTCTTCATTTGGTTCTCCTACTAATGACTGATCAGTAGAAACTTCTTCATTCTCATCTCCACCATTAGGCTCTTGTGGAATATCCACATCAGCACCCTCCTCAACGCTAGGTTCCTCAACAACATCTGGCCCTGTCTCTTCTGGCACCACTTCACCTTCTGGTTCAACCTCCACATTATCTTCACTAATCATAGGAATTGTTATTTCTTGTTCAGAATTCTTATCCGCTTCACCGACAGGAGGAGCAATCGGTGCAACAGTACTATTCATAGCCTCCTCGCTGGAAACAGCAGCAGCAACTTCGGTAGTTTCTTCTTCATTAGTAGAAGTTTCTTCAACAAGCTGTTCTTTTGCTAAAGAGATTGGAATTTCAATATCTTGACTTGAAAAACCTTCATTTACATTCTCAGTGGTTCCCGTTAAAGCATTTTCAACCAAATCACTAGAAACACTTACTTCACTAACATCAATATTTTGTTCTTCACTAGCAGCAGGAGCATTATTTTGAACTTCTGGAGGTAACATAGAGAATTCTTTAATCTCCGAGTCTTTCGTATTTTTGCTTAAATACAACTTTCCTCCATTACTTCCAATAAAACTATAATACTCACCATCTAATAAATTATTACCATTTATATCACAAATAGTGGCCTCTGAAAATTGATTATGAAAAATCAATGATCCTCCAGGTCCCATTTTTTGACTAATATTTGCTTTAATATCCGCAACAGTTGAAACAAGATCGGTAGCAAATTCAGGATTTGCCTTCTTTTCAATTGCTTCTTTCACACTAGTATCAATTGGTTCATCAAGTTCAACCAATAGCAAACTATCACTGATAGGGCGAATTGAACGATTGGTAAAAGGAATAACCTCATCACCATTTTCATTAATAACACCAACATTTTTATGTTCTACGGATTGATCAATAATTGGTTTCAAATCAGTACTAGCGATACGATTTCCATTGCTAAGTTTTAGTTTATCTTCTGGATCCATAAAAAAGTATTGTCTTCCGTCATCTGTTACACCAAAGTAGATTTTATAATCACTACTTCCTTTATAACTTACTTGACCCAATTGCGTTGTCATTCCCATAAAAACACCACCCAATATTCTACATTAATCTATTTAGTATTGTAACACATACTAACAGAAAGAACAATATATTTTAAAAAAATAATAAATTTGCTTTCTATATTTAGATACGATACAATTATTTTGGTGATGATATGAAAAAACAAAAAAAATTAATGTATGTTCAAAGTCTATTCTTCCTATTAGTTTTTGTTCTACTTGCCCTAATCGTAATAAATGAAAAAAAAGAAACAATACTAACCCCTAAAGCAACCAAGAAAATAGAAGAATACTTAGAAACAAATTATACCAGTCTAAAAGAAACTGTAGAAACAAGCACCCCTAATTATCAGAATAAATCATTTAAAATGAAAATTACGAATAAAAAAAATAAACATCACTATTTCTATGTAACATATTCTAAAAGAAGAATATCAGATACATATCAAGAAGACTATGTTGAAGGGAAATCACTAATAACATATTTAGAAAAAGAAATAACAAATGAAATAAAAGAAAAAGAAAAGAAAAGCATTCGAGTAACGATTCAAAATACCTTAAATAACTTCACACAGTCCGTTCAAGAAAAACTAATATCTGAAAAAGAACTATTAAATTTAAAAATCTATACAATAGAAGAAGAATTACCTATAAAAGAATGGAATAGTAAAGAAATATTAAAAGAAATAGAGACTACAATTACCAAATATAATAAAGATAATATTACTCCCAAAAACTATACATTTACGATAACAGATACTAAAGAAATAACAAAATCAATTAAAATTGAAAACATTACAGAAGACTTTATAAAAAAAGAAGATAGATTAGAACGAATCAATGATATAATAAATAATAACAACTCAAAACAATTAATTGATAGCAAAATTACATATCAATATTTAAATTAGGAGGTAATAATATGAATGATTGTATTTTTTGTAAAATAATAAAAAATGAATTACCATCAAAAACAATATATGAAGATGATATTCTAAAAATAATAATGAATATTAATCCAGCAACAGATGGTCATCTTCTAATCATACCAAAAGAACATGTGGTCAATTTAATGGACACAAATAATGAAACAATAACACACGCTTTAGATATTGTGCGAGAGAAGATTTTCCCATTACTAAAAGAAAAATTGAATTGTGAAGGTTTAACACTAGCACAAAACAATGGCTTAGGTCAAGAAATTAAGCATTACCATATACACTTGATTCCAAGATATCCAGATGATCATGCTGATATGAAATATGATGAATCTAAACTATCAGATTTAGATGAAATATATCAAGAATTATCAAAATAAAAATACCAAATACATGGTATTTTTTATTATATAGAATAGCTTATATCGATCATATTATTGCATGAAATCTATTTTTTTGTTATGATTTAATATGTACAGGAGGAATTAGTATGAAAAAGAAAAAAATAATCATTGCCTTTACCTCATTATTAGCGATCTCTTTACTAGCAACAGGATGTGGAAAAGAAATAGCAATGAAAAATGGTTCAAAAGTAGCAGTATCCGTTGGAAAGAATAAATTTACCGCAACAGAGTATTACGAAAAGATAAAAGAAGATAATATATCACATCTAGTAGATATGATTGACCATAGTTTATTTGATAAGAAATACAAAACAGATTCAGACGAAAAAGAATCTATCAATAATCAAATTGAGCAAATCAAATCATATTATGGAGAAGATGAAGAAACATATGCTTCAATCTTACAACAATACTTTGGAGTAGAAACAGAAGAAGAATTACGAACAAAATTAAGTCTAGAGTATAAAAGAAACTTAGCAGTAAAAGATTACGTAAAAGATCATATAAAAGATGACGAAGTAAAAAAATATTATAATGAAAAAACAACTGGTCAAATGAAAGCAAGTCATATTTTAATTTCTGTTGATGTTAAAGATGATGCAACGGATGAAGAAAAAGAAAAAGCGGAAAAAGAAGCAAAAGAAAAAGCGGAAAAAGTAATCAAAGAATTAGACAAAGGTAAAAAGTTCGAAGACTTAGCAAAAAAATATTCATCAGATAATGCTACCGCATCATCTGGTGGAGACCTAGGATATTTTGATTTAGATACTATGGTAGAAGATTTTGCCAATGCTGTAAAAGAACTAAAGAAAGACGAATATACAAAAGAACCAGTTAAAACAGAATATGGATACCATGTTATATTAAAAACAGGTGAAAAGAAAAAACCAAAATTAAATAAAGTAAAAGAAAATATCAAAGAAAAATTAAGAGATCAAAAATTAAAAGAAGATTCTTCATTATACTATGAAAGTTTAAAAGCAATTCGTGAAGATAAAAAAATATCATGGAATGATGACGTTCTAAAAAAAGCATATAATGAATATGTTAATAAACAAATTGAAAATGCTAAAAAAGATAGTTAATAATCATTAACTATTTTTTTATTTCTCATAAGATAATCCTTTTAAAATCATTTTTTGTCTAACAACCCGTTTTAACTCTTCACCACTATATTTTCGACTATATTTACGAAGTAACTTTTCATATTCTTTTTTAGCAATTTCATCATCATTTCCAAAAGAATAATGAGATATTTCTGAATTAATAAGAGAAATATCATAACCAAAATTCTTTAATTCATTATATATTTTCTGTTTTAAAACAATACCTCCCCTAGTTCGATTACTTTTTATTCCTCTCTCAATCATCTTTTTAATTTTCTCACTCTGAATATCCTCAGAAAAAGCCTCTAACTCTTTTTGAATAATATCCGAACTGATTTTTTTATTTAACAATTCTTTTTCAATATAATATGGTCCCTTATTAGATGTTAATATTTGTCCATTAATAAAACTCCTCGCATACATTTGATCATTCAAATAACCTTGTTCTAGCAATTTATGAATCGCTTTCTCAATATATTCATCAGGATATTCTTTACGAAGTAAAAGTTCTTTTAATTCATATACACTACGAAAATGATGTTTAATACTTTCCAAAGCTACATAATAAACATCCCATTCTTGATTATAACGATCCATCTCAATAAGAAGTTGTTCATCAATTTCTTTTTTTAAAAGTAAATTATACTTTAAGATAACTTCTTCATAAAGTAATAATTCCTTAGCATTATCTAATAAAACCTTATAACGATTCTTTGTTGTTTTCTTATACTTTACTATTTTCAATAAAATCACCTAATGAAATTATAACATAAAAAAAGAAGACTAATCTTCTTTCTTTACCTCGATAAGGCCTTCCGCAACCTCTTCAAGGGCCCTTCCTATATTCTTTTCACTTTTGTACTCGGACTCAGGCATCTGTAAATATCCATCTTTCGCAATTTGCTTACTTCTTCTCGCAGCAATATGAACCAATTCATATTTAGAATTTACAATATTAAGTAAACGGTCAATGGATGGATAAATCATAGTATCACACTCCCTATTATTAGAATAAAACGAACAATGTAAATTATCAAGTAAATTGACAAAAGTATACATTTTATATTGACACAAAAAAAAGAAACTAATTAACATTAGTTCCTCCCCATTCTACTACTGTATAACCATGTCTTTCGACTTTTTTTAAAGTTTGCTCTTTAACTTTAATCTTCTTATCTAATTCTTTATATTCCATTCGAATTCGAATAAGGGTATCTGGTTTTGGATCAATTTCAAGACCCATATTACGCTCAATCTCACTCATAGTTTGAAATCTTATATAATTATATTTATGATTTTCTAATCTAGGTAACCAATACATAATAAATTCATTAGCTTCCTTGTAATTTAATCCTAATATTTCCAATTTTTCTTCTAAAAAGCGAGCACTATCTTCTCCTTTAACTACAAATCCATCTTCTTTCATAGGATTCTTCTTATTGCTTTCACTTTCCCAATATAACGCATAATACTTTTTATTTTGATAATCAATTAATGTACCATCTGTAAGTGCTTTTACTTTCCATTCATGATTATATTTAGGATACGTAGTAGTTAAGTTTTCAGGATGAGATAACTTGATAGTTACGTCTATATCTTCTGTAGGATAAACATAGATAATAGGTTTCCATTCAGAACTTATACTGCATCTTATATCAGGCCACAAAAAAATAGAAAATAAACCAATAAATGCAAAAACATTTAAAATCACCAAAGTACCAACTAAGAATTTATTTCTAGACTTATCCATTTAATCATCACCCCTACCATGCCAATCATTAATAACATCATGTATTTCATGCTGATACCCATGTTCAGAACAATATCGATCTACATTCATATTATGATTTCGAACTAGACAAAGAACTATAAGAATAATTTGTATAAATAATAACCATTTTAAAATAGGTACAACCTTCGAACCCGAACTGCTTTTTTGAATATTTTCTTCCATAATATCTCCTAAAATGGCATTTTAAAATTGCCACTACTCATCTGTTTCATCATTTTTTTCATTTGATCAAATTGTTGTAATAATCGATTAACTTCTTGAACAGAAGTACCAGAACCATTCGCAATTCTTGTTTTACGACTTGCCTTAATTATATCAGGATTTCTTCTTTCCTTAGGAGTCATCGATAAAACAATTGCTTCAATATGAGCCATTTGTTTTGGATCAATTTTAATATCACTAAGTCCCATTTTCTTAGCCCCAGGAATTAATTTAATTAAGTTTTCTAATGGTCCTAGTTTTTTCATTTGTTTCATAGTAGATAAGAAATCTTCTAAATCAAATTTACCTTCTTGCATCCTTTTAGCAGTCTTTTCTGCTTCTTTCTCATCAATAGATTCCGTAGCTTTTTCAACAAGAGAAATAATATCTCCCATACCTAAGATTCTACCAGCCATTCTTTCAGGATCAAAAGAATCAAGTCCATCTAATTTCTCAGAAACACCAATAAACTTAATTGGAACATTAGTTAAATGTCTAACAGATAAAGCCACACCACCTCTGGTATCACCATCTAACTTTGTTAAAATAACACCCGTTAATGGAAGCTTGTCATGGAAACCACTAATGACATTAATAGCATCTTGTCCCATCATAGCATCAATAACAAGAAGAATTTCATCAGGATTAACCTCAACACGTATTTGCTCTAACTCATCCATTAATTCTTCATCAATATGTAGTCTACCAGCGGTATCTATTAAAACATAATCAAACTTGTTTTCTTTTGCATATTGAAAAGCATTTTTAGCAATCTCTACTGGATTCTTTTTTCCTTCCTCATAAACTTCTATATTTAATTGTTTACCTAATTGCTTTAACTGATCAATTGCAGCTGGACGATAAACATCGCAGGCTACTAATAAAGGCTTTTTATTATGTTTTTTTCTTAAATAATTCGCAAGTTTCGCAATCGTAGTTGTTTTACCAGAACCTTGTAATCCAACTAACATTAATGAAGTCGGATTTCCATTTAAAATCAAAGGCTTACTTTCACCACCTAATAGTTCAGTAAGTTCATCTTTAACAATTTTAACAAAAAGATCTCCCGGATTAATACTAGAAGCCACTTCTTCTCCTAAAGCTTTTTCTTTTACGTGATTCGTAAATTCTTTAACAACGGTATAGTTGACATCTGCTTCCAAAAGTGCCAAACGAATTTCACGCATCATATCCGAAATATTCTCTTCGGTTATTTTTCCATATCCCTTAATTTTATGAAGTGCATTTTGTAAACGATCTCCTAAACTTTCAAACATATAATATGTCACCTCTCAAATATTATAGCAGATTTATAAAAGAAAAAATAGTGTTTCCACTATTTTAGTCAGCACTAGAATCAACAACCTCGCTATCTTCAACTAATTGAATCAAAGGTTGACCATCATCTGTTGTTAAAACAGGAGTTGAAGTTTCTATAGAAGCAACAGAAGGTGGTTCTTTAGTTCCTAATGGATTTGCTTCTAAACCGACTGGAATCTGGAAGCTGACAGTATCATCATTTCCATCATCATCCAAGTCAGAATCATCAACATCTCCAATATCATCGTCATCATCATCAATATTTAAATCTACAATTGCTGGCTCCTCACTAACCGCAGGTGCTACTGGTTTCACCTCAGTAATCTGGGTAATCTCTGATAATGGGAAATTCATATCACTACCACCATTACCTAATGGATTGCCAGCTAAAGTAGGTGCTTTTACAACCAACTCAGGAACAGGTTCTACAGGAGTAACGCTTGGAATAATAGTTGGTTCTTCGGATTTCTCATCCTCTTCTATTGGAGTCTTCTCAACAATCGTTGGAATACTCTCTTCAATTTCCTTTACAGGTTCAGTAGAAACAACAGGAATGACCTCAGAAGCACTATCTACAACTGGTGGGGTTGTAACAACTTCTGGAGCACTTGCTACAGGTGTAGCAGCAACAGGTGTAGGAGGAACTCCAACTGGAGTAGCAGCCACCACAGGAGCTGCCTTTCCAGAACCACTCCAAATCTTAACAACATCACAGTTACCAGAAAGTGGAGCAGGATTTGGCATTTCCATTTTAATAATCAATGGTATCTTGAAACCTAAACCAAAGCCCAAACAAGTACCAGACTGTAAGGCCTTTTGCTTTTCTATAATTTCATCTGTAATATGAGGAATCATCTTACGCATATAATCAACATCCATAGGGTGATTGATTTTAAAGATTAAGAAATTCGTACACTGTGAAATAACATTATCCGATAATTCAACAGGTCTTTGAGTAATGATTCCTAAAATAACACCATATTTACGACCTTCTTTAGCAATTCTTTCAAAAATATTATAACCAAATAAGAATCGATCATGGTCACTTTGAATATAACGATGAGCTTCCTCCAAAACAATATGGAAAGGAATACTACCTCTATTTTTTAAAGCTTTTGAAAAATCAAAAATCAATCGAGAATAAATCTTAGTAAGAACTTTAGCAAATTCATCATCAATATCATTTAAATTTATATTAACGATTTGATATTTTTTACCATCAATAATTAATAATGAAGATAAAAATGCTTCTAAAGACATATAATCTTTAACATCAAAGTATTTAGCATTATCTCCTACAATTAAAGAATGAAGACGAACTCTTAAAGTAACAGCATCACCATAAGTTTGTTCATTACGAAGCCATCCTTCACTAATCAAAGTAAAGTTCAATGCTTTTTCCATAGTATTTAAATCATAGAATACTCCATCATGTGGCTCGAAATCATCAAATTCTTCTTTGATAAATGATTCTAAGTATTCATTCATCAAAACACTTTCTGTAAAGTTACCAGAATTATCAATTAAGAAACACTCTCTAAACTTACGGACATATCCAATACCTTGAATAGGTGCTTCCAAATTAAATTCATCTGTCGAACAACTAGCTAAAATAGAAAAGATTTCATTTCTTTTATTAGGAGCTGTCTCATTTGTATATAAAATCGTCATAATTGCTTTTGCAATCAAATGATTCTTAAATGCATTAGAATCAACATCATTTTGACTAAAAACTAAGGCAAGTTTCAACATTCTCTCAATAATAGGTAATTGAGAATGAGAAGTACATTGTAACAATAACGCTAAATCATCCTTATTTAATAAATAAATAGGTAATCTTAACTTTTCACCAATCTCATCCGTCTCATTCGTACTAATATAACGATAATTATATTGAGGATTAATTGTATTTAAATTACGAAATGCATTATAATACTCTCCTGAAGAATCAAATATAAAGATATTTGCTTTATAAGGATTCAATCTTTGATCATGAAACATATTTTGAAATAAACGAGTAGTACCACAAGATTTTCCAGATCCAGTATTACCAAAAATAGCAAAATGGTTACTAAAGAAACTATTTACATCTAAATATACAGGAAAATCATCATAAAAAGGGCTAACTCCAAGTTTCATGTAGCCATCAACATCAGAACCAGTTATTAAAGGGACTTCACTTTTATCAATAACACGAATTTTCGCATCCAAAGAAGGTTTACGAATCGTCCCACCAATTAGTCGATCCCCAACAATTTCTCCCAAAAATCTAGCTTTAACAATACCACCATCTAAATCATCTACTTCACCTAATATTTTTTTGGTATCATCTTCAAAAACTAAATGTAAATTCATTAAATTCATTGTAACTTCTGCTGTATCACTTAGCTTAATATTACAAGAGTCATCACTGATATATATTATTCTTTCAAACATGTTTTATCCCCTCTTCACTATTCTCCTACTCTAATAAAAATTATACTAAGAATAAACTTATTTTTCAAGAAAAAAAAAGACAAAGTCTATTAAATTAACTTTTCTAATTGACTTTTAATCTTTTCATCCTTTATTTGAGAAATAATATCCAATAAAAGTTTCTTTTTCTCCAACAATCTTAATCGTTTTTCATATTCTTCTAATTTCTGAATTACAATATGAACCTGTTTAAAAGCAGCATTTCGACTAACATCATAATCTTCTGCCATTTCAGAAAAACTCAAATTATTAAAATAATAATCTTCAAAATACTTTCTCTGCGTCTCAGTAAGAAGAGAGCTATAGATATCATATAAATCATTATAATAAATAAATTCTTCCATTAAATCACTCCTAATAATGATAATAATCCTATGACTATTAAGATAATACCAATAACTAAGTAAATAAAATTCTTTTTACTCTTAGCGATTATACTATGAATCATAAACATAAATA
This sequence comes from uncultured Erysipelotrichaceae bacterium, assembly GCA_902782835.1. Taxonomy (GTDB): domain Bacteria; phylum Bacillota_I; class Bacilli_A; order RF39; family UBA660; genus UBA3789. The sequence continues at coordinate 17,467 of CACZOQ010000017.1, forward strand.
ATAAATCAATTCCCATTAAAATTTCCAAAACAGGAAAAAGATTAGCAAAGAAGAGACATAAAACTCCTATTATAAAAATAACAATCGTTATAAAAAACTGTAAATAAAACAATAATTTATTAATTTTCACTTACATCATATCCTTAAATAATCCATAAATATACTTTTCAATATCAAATACTTGTAAATCATCTTTTGTCTCACCAAGACCAATATATTTAACAGGTACTCCAACACTTTCTTTAATAGCTAAAACGATTCCACCTTTAGCAGTACCATCTAACTTTGTAAGAACAATTCCCGTAATATTAGTAATTTCCTTAAATGCTTTTGCCTGACTAATACCATTTTGTCCAGTAGTAGCATCAATAACTAATAAAGTTTCATCACATTTATTCACTAAACTTTCAATCACTTTATTGATTTTTTCTAGTTCTTTCATTAAATTTACTTTATTTTGAAGTCTACCAGCCGTATCAATTAAAACTACGTCATAATCTTCTTTTTTAGCAAGTTCAATTCCATCATACACAACACTAGCAGGATCACTCTCTTCTTTTCCATAAAAACCTGTGCCAACTTTATTACTCCATTCTTTCAACTGCTCTACAGCACCTGCTCTAAAAGTATCAGCACCTACCATTAATACTTTTTTACCTTCATCTTTTAATTTATTCGCAATTTTCGCAATTGTCGTAGTCTTACCCACTCCATTAACTCCAACAAATAAAACAATGGTTGGTCCATCTTCCCGAAATTGAATCTTATTACTTAAAACTTCATCATTAACATAAATAATAAATAATTCATCCACAATAATTTCTTTTAATTCAGATGGATCTGTAATATTTTCACGACGGACACGATCTCTCAAACGATCCATAAATTCCATAACCGTATTGACACCAATATCAGCCATAATGAGAATCTCTTCTAATTCTTCAAAATACTCATCTGTAACTTTAGCATACTTATTTGTCAAATTAGCAAGCTTTGAAACAAAACCTTCACGAGATTTAGTAAGACCTTTTTCATAAATCTTTACCGATTTCTTCTCTTCTTCTTGTTTCTCTTTCTTGTGAAATAAACCTTTCTTTTTAGGCTTTTTCTCTTTCAAAGAAATTTCTTCCACAACTTCTGTGGATTGTTCATTATCGATTTCTTTCTCATCCACAACATCTGTGAATTGTTCACTATCATTTTCTTCCTCTTCAACAGTCTCTGTAGGTTGCTCTTCTACTATAGTTTCTTCTTCACTATAGCCTTTAAACATATTCTTAATTTTATTAAATAATCCCATCTATATCACCCGATTGTATTATAACAATTTAGAAAATTTATGTCAAAAACAAAAAGAGACTAAGTCCCTTTTATTAATACATTAGCAGTGGTTAAATTACTATTTTTAGAAATAACCCAGTTTTGGCTAGCTACATCTTTTACATATATGGTATGGGTTGTTTTAAAACCAGAAAAAATTCCAGAATAAGAAGTTACCAAATCAAAAGAGAATTGAGATAAATCTAATACTAAATTGTTATTACTATACCCAACATCATAAAACATCTCTTTCATTTCAGTAACCTTACTCGTATCAAATAAGTTACCAAAATCAATACTAAATACCGTACTACTATGACCTGCGCCAGAAAACATTCTTTCCATATCCGTAACATTACTCGTATCAAAGTGATCTCCCAAATCAAGAGTAAAATTAGGATTCGCATAACCTGTTCTTTCGAACATACCGGACATATTAGTCACATTACTTGTATCAAAGAAATTTCCTAAATCTAATGTAAATACCGTACTACTATAGCCAAGTCCACTAAACATACCTATCGTATACGTTGCATTACTCGTATCAAAATGATCTCCCAAATCCAAAGTAAAGACTGGGCAAAAATAGCCAGTATAATAAAACAAACATGTCATATCTATTACATTACTCGTATCAAAATGATCTCCTAAATCCAAAGTAAAGATTTCACTGTTAAAACCAGTACGATGGAACATATAACTCATATCAATTGCTGAACTTGTATCAAAATTAGTTCCCAAATCCAAGGTAAACACTGGACTACTATAACCAGCATATGAAAATAGTTGATAAAAATCTTCCACATGAGAAGGATTAAATTTATTTCCCAAACTAAGTGTAAAAGCAGTACTTTTATAACCAGTATAATAAAACATTGAAAACATTCTAGTAACACTGCTCGTATCAAAGTTATCGCCTAAAGAAAGAGTGAATGTCGGGCTATTGCAACCAGTTTCTCTAAACATCTCAATCATACTCGTAACTTTACTTGTATCAAATTGATTACCAAGATTTAGTGTAAAAACATCACTAGAAAAACCAGTTCTAGCAAACATACGTGTCATATTTTGAACACTACTAGTATCAAAATTTGCTCCTAAATTCAAAGTAAAAACCGGGCTACTATAACCTGTCTTACAAAACATAATCGACATGTCCGTAACACTGCTAGTATCAAATTTATTTCCTAAATCTAAAGTAAACACCTGACTTGAATACCCAGTTTCATAAAACATCTTGCCCATATCTACAACAAGACTCGTATCAAATGAATCTCCTAAATCTAAGGTAAATATCGGACTAGTGTAACCAGCTCGCTCAAACATCCCAACTCCACTACTCATAGAAGATCCATGGCCAGATATAGAAATACTACCAGTACTCATAACCGTAACATGGCTTGTATCAAAATAATCTCCTAAATCCAAAGTAAAAACAGTACTACTATAACCAACACAA
>CACZOQ010000018.1 GCA_902782835.1 uncultured Erysipelotrichaceae bacterium
GTGCTTCCATCCGGACTTGAACCGGAACTCTATCGCTAGAAGCAGATTTTGAGTCTGCCGCGTCTACCAATTCCGCCATGGAAGCAATTACAAAAAAATTATATCATATTATAATAGAAAATCAATAAAAAAAGGACATATCAATATCCTTTTTTTCATTCTACAACTTCATTTTGTCTTTCCATATATCGTGAAGTATATAAATCAACGTTATCGTCTTTATCTTCATGGACAGATTGAAGAATTTCTTCCATATTTGGAAGATCAGCTACAGATGAAAGGCCAAAATAATCTAAAAACTCATTCGTTGTCTCATATAAAATAGGTCTCCCAGGCAAATCACTTCTTCCACTCTCCTTAATAAAACCCTTCGCAACCAATTTCCGAAGAATAGAAGTAGATCCAACACCTCGAATCGTATCAATCTGAATTCTAGTAATAGGTTCATTATAAGCAATAATCGCTAAAGTTTCTAAAGCTGCTTGTGATAAGGAATTCGTTTCAGGATTCTCAATTAATTTTTGATAATAGTCTTTATGTTCAAACTTAGTAGTCAATTTAAAACGATTCCCTAAAAAATCAATACGAAGGCCTCTACTTTCATCTTCATAATCTTTTTTTAGTTCCATAATCAACATTTTAGCTTCTTCTTCTCCAATTTCTAAAACTTTCTCGATTTGATCAAGTGTTAATCCATCTTCTCCAACTACGAATAAAAGACCTTCTAAAACTGCCTTATTCACTTTCATACACCTCACATATAATATCATCAAAAGTATTCTTTTGTGTAATCTTAATTTCTAAATTTTTAGCCATTTCTAAAATAGCTAAGAAGGTCGCAACAATATATTCTTTTGAAACAACCGGAAATAATTCAAAAAAAGATACTTTCTTTTTTTCTTTTAATAAATTTCGAATATCATGCCTTCTAGAAGAAACACTAATTTCTTTTAAAGTAACTTTGGTATGTAAAGGCTGTGCATCTAATTTTCTTTGATAATATTTCTGAAAAGCAGCAATTAAGTCATCCAAAGAAACATTACTACATATTTCATGCTCTTGCTGAACATAATTCTTAATATTTTCAGGAGCCTTCGTATAAATATCTTTTCGTAACAATTCTTTTTCCTGTAAAACTTTTGTAACATCTTTGTATGCTTGATATTCCAATAAACGATTAACAAGCTCTGTTCTTGGATCTTCTTCAGTCTCCTCTTCCATCTCCATTTGATTATTAGGAATCAATAATCTAGATTTAATCTCTAAAAGTTCTGCCGCTAAAACCAAATACTCAGATGAAATCTCTAAATTCATTTTTTCTTGTTCTTGCAGAAAATTCATATACTGATTGGTTATTGCTTCTATTTCGATATTCATGATATCCATCTTTGCGTCTTTAATTAAATGTAATAATAAATCTAAAGGCCCTTCAAAATCATGAATTTTAAATTCCATCTCCATACCATCACTCCGAACTATAAAAGAATTATAACACAAAAAAAGATAGTTTAAAACTATCTTCCTATTGAACATTAATAAGTAAATTGATATCCGCCTTGATCAGCTACAACATCTTGGATTTGCCAATCTAATGCATATACATCACCTTCACGTGAGATTAATGCATCATATACATTATACATATAGAAAACACGAGCATTATCATCAGCTGGAAGTGGTCCATAAATGTAACCATCTTGATCCTCATAAACGTAACTGTCTTCTTCCTCGTCCCAAGTGATTTTTGTATCTCTTGGATTAAATCCATAAACAGTTGAACCTTCATCTTTCAAGGTAGTCCATTCTTGATCCATTCTATTCTCAACACTTGTTTCATTCCAGATATATCCAATTCCTGTATATGGTCCTGTATTTTCAATCATATGATATTGACTAAAAATAAGATTTGGAAGATCTGCAAACCATTCCATTCTCTTACAAACAGCAGAATAATCATCTAAATCGATAGTTTCATCCAAACATACGATTTTTTCTGGATCTAAAGAATTATCTCCAATAACACAAATCTTATGACCATCTACAAGACAAATATTTCCATCTCCATCATTTCTTTCATATCCAGCTACCATGTCTGCTTGATATTCAGCTGATAATTTTGGACGTACAAGTGTATCGTATAAATAATTACGACTCATACCCATAATATAGTTTTCTTGTAAATGACCAATCATATCACAACAAACACCAATTTGATTTTTTTCATAAGCATCTACGTAATTACAAATGCAAGTATAAGCACTGTGCATATTGGAATCAATATAATCATAATTTTCTTGTGATAATGTAATTCCACGATTTTTCATTTGTGTAGGAATACTTCCATTTGCATATAAATGTAAGAAATTTAATTTTGCTTCTTTTAAAATATGATAAACATCATCATTAACCATTAAGTAAGTCGTATCTGTAACTTCTGGAGCTGGTTCAGATTCTTGATTTTCTTGTGACGATTGTTCTTGATAATACTCAAATTCTCCTTCTAAGTCTGGTGCATTCTCTTCTGGATCATAGTCTGAAACAAAATCCTCTTCATTTTGACCAGTTAAAGATGAATACATCTCTAATACTTTTTTACTGTTTTCATTTTGCTTCTCAGCAAGACGTGGTCCATAATTAGTAGCAATAACTCCAAGTGTAATTCCTAAGGCAATAACCATCATATAATATTTTTTCATACATATCCCCCCAATGTGGCAACATTATATCATATTATTTATATTTTGTCAAAAATTAAGTATTATATTATAATAAATTCAGGTGAAAATATGAAAAGATTTCAAGAATTAGATGAAAGATTTAAATGCGAACATTGTTGTAAAAGCGTTCCTCCACTTGTTTATTCATCAAGAGATCACTGTCCATACTGCTTATATTCAAAGCATGTAGATATTAATCCAGGAGATCGTCAAAATACTTGCATGGGGCTTTTAAAACCAATTGGAATTGAAAAATATAAAGATACATATAAAATACTTTATCAATGTGAAAAATGTAGACAAACTCATAAAAATATCGTCGCTAAAGACGATGATATAAATGAAATTATAAAAATTTCAACAATACAATAAAACTTTCCACAAAAACAGTGGAAAGTTTTTTATTCTACTAATTTAGCATGAATGACTTTTCTTCCTTTATTATTATCCGTACAAGTAGACAAAGTAATAATAGTATCATCAGTCGTTAAATCCAAACCAAAATCATAAATACTTCTAGATTTTAATGTATTTAAAAATTCTTGATATTCTTCATCACGATATATATTAGTTTGTAAATAATAAATCTCTGGATCAATATAATAACAAGAAAAGATTTGATAAATATGTTGTACTTTTTCAGTCTTTACAACAATATAATGATTCGATTTCGCAAACCATTTATCAGTAAATACATTAGATAAACTACCAAAAGCTGTTTTATTTAATAAATTATGACCATAGAAAATAGTATTTTGATCACTCAAATCAGCATCATTCCGAAAATCCATAAAAGTCCAACCACTAGCTTTAGGATTTTTCATAATATCATGATTTAAATAATAATCATTATTATCTGTTTTAACAATCGGATAATTCACATTCGTTCCATCTACCATCAACCAAGCAACAACGTCTTCATTCACTTTTTTTAATCCAGAAAAAGAAACAGATTGAATGTCCATTTTCCCATATTTTCTAAATAAATTAATTTCATTACTTGTATAAGTCTCTTTGTCACTCTCAATAGTCTTTTTCTCTTGTACAGGTTCATCTTGATCTTTTTTCTCAAGAATAGAATCATCAATATACTTTACTTCACTCTTATCAACATATAAATAGGTATGTAAAAATACCCCAACAAAAAATAAAAAAACTAAAAATAAAAAGGCAACAGGATCTCCTTGTTTATTCTTAAAAAAACTTTTCAATTTTTTAAAAAAAGGCAAACGAAATAAACGTTCAAATACAACAGATAAAAGATAAAAATAGAAAAAGAAACCCTTAGAAAATACTAAACATATATAGTAAAAACCTAGTTGTGTAGTGTCAATCAAATAATGAAAAAAATTACGAATTGCTTTTATCATAAGATTTCCTCATCTACAATCATACCTTTTTTCAAAACAAGACGGTCTCTTTTGAATTTATGTTCTGCAATAAGAACAACATTTCCCGTAATAAAAGAAACGATTAAAATAATGGCAAATATCAAATATACAGTATACATAAATTCACCTCTATTCTTACAATTTCATTATACCTGTTTTACAGAAAAAAGTGTAAATTTTTTAGAACAAAAAGTAAAATTTACACTTTTGAAGTGTAAAATAAAACCTCCATCTTTAGATGAAAGTTAATATTTTATTCTTCTACTAATACATTCGTACCACTATTAACTTTAGTATATACATAAGCAGCTATATCATAAGGCATATTGACAAAACCATGACTACCATCTGTATGATAATTATCTGAACCAAAATAATATCGCCAATATGCATCATGTAAACCTTCTCCATTATTATATGGCATCCAGAAACTAACATATAAAACAATTATTTCTTATCAGTTGAACCAAATCCACCTTTTCTAGTTCCAGTTGCAGAATCTTTATCAACTACTAGATATTTACTAAAAACAACTTGTCCAATAATATCACCTTTTTTTACTTCAATATCATGATCATTACAATTAAAATAAGCAAAGAAGAAATGACCATCATTATCTTCATTTTCATAATAATCACTATCTATTAGACCGATACTATTAGCCATTAAAAATCCCTTTTTAGGACCACTACTACGATTCAATAAGAAATAACATTCATCCTCACCACAATAAGCTTTCAAACCAGTTGGAATAAGAGTTGGTTTAATTCCAGGGGTAAACTTTGGAATCACGATATCCTCAGCTGCCTCTACATCATATCCTGCAGAATGAGCAGTCTTTCGAACAGGTAAATGAATATCTTTATCTTCCCATCCTTTTGCTATTTCAAAACCTCTATTTTTCTTCATAACTACCTCCTGTTATAATTATATCATTTTTTAAAGAATCATTACAAAAAAAGATTCATTAAAAATGAATCTTTAATCACAAAATAGTACAATATCTCCTTTTTTTAAAGACTTTTGAACATCAATTACTCGTTGATTACTAGAACCTCTCCACTTTAAATTAGGATTACGAAGATCATCTACAAACTGTCCATCTACTAAAACATCTAAATATTGAGCAACTTCCTTATCATGAACATATTCATCAAATAAGAAACCTGACCATGCCCAAATCGTTTTATTAGGATAGGCTTCCTTAAAGCGTTTAGCTAACATCGTTGTAGCTTCTATATTTTTAGGATGCATAGGCTCTCCACCTAAAATAGACAACCCAGTAATATGATCTCCTTTAGCAAGATCAATTATTTTTTCAATTTGTTCCTCTCCAAATTCTTGCCCACCTAGAAAATCCCAAGTTTCTGGATTAAAACAATTTTTACAATGAAATGCACATCCTTGAAAGAAAATGGATACCCGAACTCCAGGCCCGTTTGCAATATCCATTTTTCTAATTTTATTATATCTCACTTACGCATCCTTATTATCTAGGTGAATAACTCTCTCTTTAATTTCTTGAGTTCTACCACGATTCCAGAAATTCGTACCAATATATCCACAAGTACGTCTAGCAACGTTAAGTTTATTATGATCACGGTTTCCACAGTTTGGACAATACCATTCTAAATTATCATCAATTAATATTTCACCATCATAACCACATTCTTGACAATAATCAGATTTTGTATTTAATTCTGCATACATAATATTATCATATATAAA
>CACZOQ010000019.1 GCA_902782835.1 uncultured Erysipelotrichaceae bacterium
GATTGCTATGACAGGAGAGATAACTCTAAGAGGTAGAGTTCTTGGAATTGGGGGATTAAAAGAAAAAGTAATTGGTGCACATAGAGCTGGAATAAGAAAAGTATTTATTCCACTAGAAAATGAAAAAGATTTAGATGAAATTCCAAAAGAAATCAAAAATGATATTAAATTTATTTTAGTTAATAATTATATGGATATATATAATGAACTATTTTGATAGGAGAAAAGAATATGAATGATGAGATGATTGATTTTAATAATATACTTGTTTTACGTAATCAATTGATTGCAGTTCCTATTGAAGAGTTATGTAAATTATATCAGGATAAGGATAGATATATTTCTTTTTTAGATTCTGTAGCTTTACTTTCTAATAAAGATAGTGCTTTTCTATTTTTTTCAGGTGAATTTTTAAACAAGATTTTGTCTGTAGTGCAAATCCATCGATTTGATTTTGATGATGAGGAAGTAAATAAAGTTATCAATAGCATTATTACTTATATTAATCAAATTAGTAATTATTCATCTAGTCTTGTGAACCTTTTGAAAAATCATTATCTTATTTTTCAAGAAGAACAAAGAGAAACAAAATTTAATTCTGATGATGAATTATTTAGGTCTTTGGCATATGATGCTTGGGTATTTGCTGCCTTAATAGATGGAAATTTAGAATCTATACAGGATGGTAATCTTTTTCTATTATCTTTTAATTTTTTGTTAAAGAATTGTCCTGAATTATTTCAAGATAAAAATGTGAGGGATAATGCTACTGCTTTATTAGATAAAGTAGGAAAAGAAACTAGGATTATTGGTTCTAAAAGAAGAAAGTTTAAAGAAGCTAAAAAAAACTTTCAAATGGTTGTGAAGAGGGAAGATTAATTCTTTCTTTTTTGATATGTGAATTTGTTGAAATCTATATGATAGAATGTTATAATAAGTTTGAAAATTATTCAAGAAATGAGGTTATATTATGGAATTAAAAGGAAGTAAAACAGAACAAAATTTAATGGCTGCTTTTGCAGGTGAAAGCCAAGCAAGAAATAAATATACTTATTTTGCATCTAAGGCAAAAAAAGATGGATATGAGCAAATAGCTGCTATATTTGAAGAAACAGCTAACAATGAAAAAGAACATGCAAAAATGTGGTTTAAAGAATTACATGGAGGAGAAGTACCTTCTACAGTTGAAAATTTAAAAGCAGCAGCTGATGGTGAAAATTATGAATGGACTGATATGTATGAAGAGTTTGCTAAAACAGCAGAAGAAGAAGGATTCAAAGAAATTGCTGCTAAATTTAGAGGAGTAGCTGCAATTGAAAAACATCATGAAGAGAGATATAGAAAATTATTAAAGAACATCGAGGATGAAGTGGTTTTTTCTAAAGAAGGAGATTCAATTTGGATTTGTAGAAATTGCGGACATGTTGTTGTTGGAAAAAATGCTCCAAAGGTTTGTCCAGTATGTGCTCACCCACAAAGTTATTTTGAATTAAAAAATGAAAATTATTAAAAAAAGTTGTAAAGTTGATATTAAATAACGACATTTGTCGTTATTTTTTTATTTAGTTATTGTAAAATTATAGTAGGTGATACTATGAAAATAAAAAAAGTATTGTTATTAATATTTATTGTTTGTATTTCTTTGTTTGCTAATAATGTTTTTGCTAAGACAAAATTTACATCAAAATTCTTTGTTATTAAAGACGTTGGAGATGTACCTAATATTACAGTTAGTTATCAATCAGAAGAAGATTTTACAAAAGTAATTTTAACATCTGATGTTCAATTGCATTCATTAAGTGGATGGACTTTGTCTGCTGATAAATATACTTTGTCAAAAAACTACTATGATTCAGTAGAGGCCAATACTATTTCTGTATGTGATAATGATAGTAATTGTGTTGATGTTAGTATTAATGAATTAACTATAAGAAAACAAAGAGTTTCATTCCCATCATTAGATGTTTCAAAACCATTTAGTGATGGAACATATTCTTTACAAGCAACAACTGAAGGTGATGGTCAAATAGTATATAAATCAAGTAATGAAAATATTGCTATTGTAGATGGAAATGGAACAGTAACATTTAAGAAAATTGGTAGAGTTGATATTTCCGCAGTAGCTCAGAAAACAGATAATTATTATCTTGGTACAGCTTTTTATACTTTAAGAATTACTAAAGATAGTCAATCTTTAGATTTTGAAAATACTCAAATTAATAAAAAATATGGAGATAACTCATTCACTATTGAAGCAAATCATTCTGTTGGAAATGGAGATGTACTTTATGCTTCAAGTAAAGAAGAAGTTGCAAGTGTTAATGATGTAGGAACAGTTACAATAAATGGAGTTGGATCAACTACTATTACTGCAACAGCTACTGAAACAGATGCTTTCTCTTCTACAACTGCTAGTTATACACTTAATGTAGTTCCAAATGCACAAGTATTAAGATTTGATGAATCAAGCATAGATAAAAAGTTTGGAGATAATGATTTTACATTAGAAGTAAATCATGTATCTGGAAATGGAAATATTTCATTCTCTTCAAATAATGAAAATGTTGCTATCGTAGATAATTCTGGAAAAGTAACAATAAAAGGAGTAGGAACTGCCATTATTACGGCAACTGCATCTTCAACATCAAATTATGATGAATCATCTGCAAGTTATTCTTTAAATGTATTTAAAGGAGAACAAGTAATTGAAATTGGTAATAATACTTCAGAAGAAATAACAAAAACGTTTGGTGATGAGGTTTTCTCATTAAAAGCAGATTTAGATATTGGTGATGGTGCAATAACTTATTCATCTAGTAACGAGAATGTTGCTACAATAGATGATGAAGGAAATGTAACTATAGTTGCCCCTGGAGAAACTTTATTATCAGTAAATGTTTCTGAAACAAATAATTATGAGGCAACAGTTAAATCAGTGCTTTTAAGAGTAAATAGTCTTGATAATTCAGATGAAGTATTAGAAGGCATACCAAACACTAGTAAAAAAATATCATTTAATATGATAAGGAATACATTTAGTATTTTCTTAATATTATTAGGTATAACATATATAGTTAGAAAAAAACTAATATTTGAAAAGTAGAAGTAATTCTACTTTTTATTTTTAAATTATGATATAATTACAACGAAAAAGAGATGATACTATGAAAGAA
>CACZOQ010000020.1 GCA_902782835.1 uncultured Erysipelotrichaceae bacterium
CGCTTTACTCTATGTCTTACCACACTATTACCGACTTTTTTACTCACAGAGATTCCAATTCTATTATGATCTAATCCATTTGGATAGATATACATTACTAAAAGTCTGTTTGCCAACGATTTTTTGTGATTAAACACCTGGCTAAATTCTCTGGAGTTTTTTAATGAAATAATTTTTGAGTTTGAAGTATTCATTGTATAGAACTATTTAAAGAACAAATAATTAAACAGTAAGAGATTTTCTACCCTTAGCTCTTCTTGCAGAGATAACCTTACGTCCGTTAGCTGTGCTCATTCTCTTTCTAAATCCATGAACCTTTGAACGCTGTCTTTTCTTTGGCTGAAATGTCATCTTCATAATATTTTCCTTCCTTTCCTTATAAGATGTCTTAATATGTTAATAATTTTTCCTTCTGCCACTCCAGAACGATATAAATATATCAGAAAAAGAGGGCAAATCTACACTATTATATTTTTTAACCCTTTAAAAGTCAAGTAATTTAGTAATATTAGTGCCATTTTATATAAAAAAAAGTGAACGAGTTTCTACTATTATAATATATTTATAAAATTGTGAATAACTTAACTATAAAATCCACATATTACCGGTAAAAATGAACATTTATAGTGAAATAATTTATTCGTTGACATAATTTATCCACAATTTGTGAATAAAATGTTGATAACTTACCTAAATACTGTTAATTAACTGTTGCATAATTCAAATAATCCCCATTTTTACTTATAATTCTCCAAATATCATTATCAACATATGATATCAATTTCACTTAACATAAGCTATTATTATCTGATTATTATTTAAACTCATTTAACCTTGAGAAAAAAATGGTATTGTAGTAAAATATAGAAGTGCATTTTTGCCTTATATACCCTTTTTAGCTTGATATAAGGCTTATAATTGCATTTTTATTATTTTTTTAACATTTTTGTCAAATAGAGGCTAAAAATTAAATGAGCGACCATTTAATAGAACAAATAGCAAATAATTGGGATAATATACTAAATAATCTCGAATTACATTACGATGTTTCAAAGATTATTATAGAAACCTGGATACGACCTCTGAGTATTTTTGATGTTGATGGAAATACCATCTATTTTTATGTGGATGAAAGAAGAGGAAAGCATGGTGTAGATTATCTTCATAATAAAGGCTATGATATGTTCCTTCTTTCTTCTATTAGAGAGATATTCAATGATCCTAATCTGGATATTGTAATAGATGAAAAGTACAAATTTGTTGTTAATAATGAAAAGATAACTATCAAAGACGATATGGATGATAATCCTTATAGTGCTGAATACTATCAGGCTATAAGAAAAAGTAATCTGGATCCTAAGTATACATTTGAAAATTTCGTAATAGGTGATAGTAATAGACATGCATATGCAACCTGTACTGCAGTTGCGGACCTTCCAAGCCAGGATGCACTTAATCCACTGTTCCTTTATGGAGGATCAGGACTTGGAAAAACACATCTTATTCAGTCTATTGCACATTTTATACTGCAGCATAATCCATCAATGAATGTTTTATATGCATCATCAGAAACATTTACAAATGATATTATAGAGGCAATCCAGAAGAATAAGACTGAGGAGTTTCGTCAGAAGTACCGTCAGGTTGATGTATTAATAGTAGATGATATTCAAGAAATAATAGGTAGAGAAAGAACTCAGCAGGAATTCTTCAATACATTTAATTACCTGTATGAAGCTAAAAAGCAGATAATCATTTCCTCAGATAGACCACCTAAAGAAATAAAAGAGCTGAATGAACGACTTCGTTCCAGATTTGAATGGGGTGTTCCAATTGATATTCAGGCTCCTGATTATGAAACAAGAATGGCTATCCTTAGAAATAAGGCAGAAAAGGGTGGCATTATCAACATGCCTGAGGAAATACTAGTATATATAGCTGAGAACATTGTTTCAAATGTAAGAGAACTTGAAGGAGCTCTAAATAAGCTAAGTGTTTATTCAAAACTTATAAATGAACCTCTTACTTTAGATCTTGCAAAGGAAACTTTAAAGGATCTTATAACTAAAGATGTAGAGAAAAATATAACACCTGATATCATCTTATCAACAGTTTCTGAACATATGAATGTTAGTATCTCTGATATCAAGTCTAGTAAGAGAAGTAAAGATATTGCTTTAGCAAGACAGATTGTTATGTATCTTTGCCGCTTACTTACTGACAAAAGTCTTCAGGCTATTGGAGAAACTGTTGGAGGAAAGGATCATGCTACAGTTTATAATGGCATAAAAAGAATAGAAGATAAGATAAAAAAAGATAATCAATTTGAAAATTCACTTAATGTCATCATAAATAAGCTTAATCCACAAAATTAATCCACAATGTTAATAAAATGATATTGATAACTTTTTGATATCTATAAAATATAAGATTATAAAAATTTGTGATTATAGAAATTTGACTATCCTTAAACGATTAATCAACAGTAATAAAAATGAAATAACATTTTAAAAAGGCGTTTATAAACATCAATAAAGCATTTATTTATAAGGGCTTGAATAGCATTTCAACATAATCACACCTACTATAATTACTATTACTAATAATATTATTTATAATATTTGTTTGATGCATTTTGAAAAGCTAACAAAAAAATCAAAACGAATTTCGTTTTAAACATAAACTAAAAACATGAATTAATAATTCAAAGAAAATTTCTATTACATAAATCTATACATATTTATATAAATAAATTTAAATATTAGATTTTCATCTTTAACAATTTGTATTAGTAAATTTTCTTTATTGAAAGGAGTATTTAGTAAATGAGGATCAAATGTAAAAAGAAGACTCTTCTTGGAGGAATTAATATCGTATCAAAAGCTGTATCAGCTAAGGTTGTTAAATCTATACTTGAGTGTTTCTTATTAGAAGCAAA
>CACZOQ010000021.1 GCA_902782835.1 uncultured Erysipelotrichaceae bacterium
AAACTTAGAAGTAATTCATAATGGTGTAATAGAAGGAAGAACAGTATATGGAAACATACTAAAATATATGAAACTAGCCTTAAGTCAAGACTTTGGAGATGTATTTAGTATCTTAATTGCCTCAATATTTTTACCATTCTTACCATTATTACCAATACAAATGTTAATCCAAGACTTTATAGTTGAATTATCTCAAATTGGTATACCGTATGATAATGTAGATGAAAGCTTCATAAGAAAAGTAAAAAAATGGGATATAAAATCAATTGGAAGATTTATGGTTATATTTGGTGTTATATCATCAATTACAGATGTAGTAGCATTCCTAGTATTCTGGTTTGTATTAAAATACAATTCAATGGACATGCAAGCTTATTTCCAAACAGCATGGTTTGTTGAATGCATAGTAACAGAAACATTTATGATTTATTATATAAGAACAAACCATATTACAAAATCTAGACCAAGTAATACATTATTAGTATTAACGTTTTTAACAATTGTTGCAACAATAACTGTACCAATATTATTAAGTTTTACAACAGGTTTTAACTTTGTAATATTGCCAGCTATTTATTACTTATATTTAGTTGGATTTGTTGTTATATACGGAGTAATTGCTCAAATAGTAAAAATGATTTATACTAAAAAATATGGGGAATGGTTGTAATAGTGATATAAATAGTCAATATATTGATTGATGAAATATCAATGTATTGTGAGTAATCCTGCAATACAAGCTGCAATCAAGGAAAAAGCAGAAAAGAAATATTTATAAGACTAGATAAATCTAGTCTTTTATTGTTTTAAAGAACTTATACAAAGTGACAAAAAAGTTGTTTAATGGTATAATAGGCGCTGCTTAAAGGAGTTTGGGTTACTATGGAAAGTATTATGGATTAAATGAACAGAATGCCACCAAACAAATTGCAAAAATTAACAAAGAAAGAGAGAAGCATTATAAGTTTTATACAAATCGAAATTGGAGAGATTTCATGAATTATGACTTACTGATGAATGTAGATTCAGAAGGTGTAGAAAAAACAGCCGATTATATTTCCAATTATATAAATAATAAAAGAAATTAGAAGCGAATATATAATCATATTGCTATAATATGTATTTACGGATATAATGAAAGTAGAATAAAAAAGAATTGGAAGTGCAAAGCATGGAAAAGTCATCCACCCTTATAGATGCGTATGATAAATATGATAGAATAAGCATTATAAAAATTAATTCAAATAATAAAGTATTACACGGATCAGAGTATAAGATAGAAACATTCGATGGTAAAGAAGTACCCGGAAAAGCGATAGTAAATGAGGCCGGAACCGTAACATATTTTTTGGATAGTAATTTTTTTGCTTCCTATGAAAATACGATTAGTTTACTTCCCAATATACTAAAAGATGAAATCAATTCCTACCAAAATCAACAAGATTTTTTCAATAGTTGGGTTTATGATGAATTTGTATATTCTGTTGGAAATTTTAATCAAAATAACTATATAATAGCAATCCCTATCAAAATAATAGAGACAAAATCTCCTGTTGGATATAAAGCAAGAAATATGACTTCATTTCTTCGCTATAACTTCCTATTATATACACAAAATGAAGAAAAACTTAAAATAGAAGTATCCCATCACAAAGAAATACCTGTACTATACGATATTATTGATATTGATACTACGGATTATAATTATTATAAATATCAATTTCTTACTTCATATAAGCACTCTTCCCTTTTACTGAATAGAAAATGTGGTGAACAAATTGTTGCTGGACCATCAACTTTTAATGAAGATTATTGTACAGATTATGCATATTTTTTTGAAAATGAAGAAGGCACAATTAAACTTGAAATTTCGAATACCGTAAATAATTTAACGAAATATAATGCCTCAAAAAATAAAAATTTAGAATATAAAATCAGGGTCAGAAACTCTGGAGATGCACCATCTGGAAATAATGTAATAACAACCAATGTTCCTAAAAAAATAACGGTTGATGAAACAAGTATCAGTTTGGGTGGATCTTACAATAAAGAAGAAAATACTATTGTTTGGACCATTGATCGAATAGAAAATGAAAAAGAAGTAATGGTATCTTATAAAGCTGTTGCAATGGACAATGCGAATGGCGATGAATTAATTGGTAATTCAATGGTTACTAGTGATCAGCAAACAGCAACCGTTTATTCCAATAATACGATAGTTACACTAGATAGAATAGTAGAAATCATTCATAATCCAAATACAGGAAAAAGTATGATATACATACCAAATACAAACATTGGAATGCCACTAAGTGTACTATTTATTATGATAATAGTAATTTGTATTACGAGTCTTTTAATTATATTAAGGAAAAATAAAACTCAATCCTATTAAAAAGATTAGATGAAAATCTATTCTTTTTTGATATAATACGAATAGAGGATAGAATATGGATTTTAAAAAAATAAAAAAAGATTGTATGAAAGAAGAATACGCGAAACAAATATGTGAGTGGAACTATTTAGATGACTATGGAGTTTATAATTTACCAAATTATGAAAAATGTATAGAAATGGGTTATGGTATTACAAAGAAAGAACAAAAAGACAATTATGTAGTCTATTTGTTAAATGACGAAGTACTTTTTTATTTAAACATGAAGCCCATTCAAAATAAGATAGAAATGGGAGTAGGATTAAAACCAAAATATTGTGGTCAAGGTATTGGAAACTATTTTCTTAATGATGGCATTCAAGAAATAAAAAAGAGATATTCAGATCCCGTACTATTTTTAGAAGTTAGAAGTTGGAATATTAGAGCAATAAAGTCATATAAAAAGATAGGCTTTAAAATTGAAAAGACAATTCTAAAAAAAGATAGAAACAATAATGAAGTCTTCTTTACAATCATGACTATGAGTTAGAGTTTTACAATCATATCTAACAGATATTCGTGTGAAATTAGAAAGACTAGTAATAGTCTTTTTCAAGTGCTATAATAGAACTAGGTGATAGTATGTATAGTATGAAAAATAAAAAAGATATTCCATTTCTATTAAAATATCATCGAGCAAAAGATATGATTAATATTATGAGATTTTTTCCTGATTTAAGTCCAGTAGATGATTTAGTAGTGATTACAGACGAAAAAGATTATGATAATAATAAAGATAAATTAAAAGATTTAGATAATATAAGAAATGGAAATCCAGTTACTGAACCTTGTATGAAATCAATAGTCATAAAAAATAAAGATCAAGATAAATTAGAAGCTTTAAAAAGAATTAAAAAAGAAAACAAAAATGGAGTATTAATCTTATTTCATTTAGAAAACGAAATATCAAATAGATATGAAAGATATGCGGGTATTAGTATTGGAATTTCCTTAGGGAACGCCATCTATATAGATGCAGTAGGAAAAGGGTTTGATGGAAGAGAGGTTTTAAAAGGCATTAGTTGTCATGAAAGATATTCTATTCCATGGAGTGCTATTCGAGAAGTAAATATTGATAATTTTAAAACATTTAATACATTTATGATAGATGATGAAGGCTATCAAAAAAGCCGTGATGAAAGAGTAGACTTTCTTGTAAAATGTGATGTTCCAATGAAAATACTAGATGAAAAAATACCAAGAAGGTATGAAAAAATACCAGATTTTATATGGCTTGATATTATAAAAAATATTATCAAACCATTAGAAAAAAATGAGGATTATTTAAGAAGTGAAGGATTCTTAGAATTTAATTTAAGTGGACATACTGAAGGAAAAAAATTTAGACCATGGCAAATGGCAGATGATCAGAGAATGTAAAAAAGAAAAAATGAAAGAAAAAAAACAGATCAGATAACTGGATCTGTTTTTATGAAATAAAAAGAAAATAAAAAGAATGTATAGTATAGATAGAAAAAACTAGTAATCATCAGTATTTATGCTACAATAGAATTAGGTGAAGATTGGTATGAATGAAGAAATTGAGTTAATAGCAGAATACTTCAATCATTATGCTGATAAAATGGGTATTGATGAATTTTTCGAACAAGTTGAAAAAGGAATTATCGTTATAGAAAAAGAAGAAAGAAAAAGTCTATGTTATGAATTATGGGAAAAAGAACAGCATGTACCAATAAAAACGCAACAAGAGGGTGATACATTAGATATAGATATTTCATTAGGGATAGATTCTATATTAGAGGAAATCAATAAACATAGTGTTAATCATGTCATTATACATACAGAAAATAAGAATTATGAGGGATTAGAAAAATTAAAAGATCTTGATAAAGATGTCAAAATTGTATATTCCAGTATCGTTTTAAAGATGCAAGAACCGATAACTGTTGATGAATTTCTAGCAATGAGAGAATTTATAAATAGTATTGTTCAGAGTATAAAAGAACAACAACTAACACCTGTTGAGGAAATACTAGCATTATATGATATGATAAAATGGTATCAATATAATCTTGATGAAGAAAATTCAGATAACGCTAGAAATATTCATTCTTTTGTTAGTACTGGACAAATAATATGTGTAGGATACTCAGTATTATTTGCGCAAATAGCAAAAGAATTAGGTCATAATGCTTTTGTTGTCGCAATAAATAGCAATAATTATAATGAAGAAAATGCAGTAGGACATGTAAGAAATGCCATATATATTGATGATGATCATTATGATATTCATGGATTATATTATTTAGATGCAACATTTGATTCAACAGCAAATGACAAAATTGGTGAGAAATATGGTCAAGATGTTCAAGAATTTAATTTGTTTTATCAGTGCTTTTTATTTACAAAAGATCAATATCAATATTTATTTGCAAATGAAAGAAAACCTGTTTCAATAACAGATATATATCAAATACTACCATATGTTCAAGATGATTTTAAAGATTTCAATGAGGAAGAGCTACTACGAGAGCCTAAAAAAATTAGTTTAGAAACAATTAAAAGAATATATAAAAATGTTATGCTTAAATTAAAAAGAAATAAAGAACAACTAGATGAAATGATGGAAGACTTTGATAGGCATAATCAAGTTCAACAAGAAATTCTAGATAAAAATGGTGGAGATCTTAGGGGTTATAGAAATTAATAATAGAATAAAAAAGAGGCAACAATATGTCAGATATAAAAGAGTGATTACGATATGATACTAGTTGTCATATCATGATTCAGGCCTTAAAAGAAAATGAATATTCCCAAGCATTAGAACTGATTAGAAAGATGGCTTATCCTGGTTTAAAAAAGGAATAGTGAGAATAAAGTCGAAAAACAATCAATACATAATGCAGAAATGTATAGAAGTACAAGATTTGAAAGAAGAAAATAAGGGTGATAAAATGAATTTTTTTATGAAGAAAGCACAAAAATTATCAGAAGAAAACTTAAAGACAAATGTCGGTGGACCTTTTGGAGCTTGCGTTGTAAAAGACGGAAAGATTATTGGAAAAGGCTCCAATCATGTAATTAAAAATAATGATCCAACCGCTCATGCTGAAATAGAAGCAATCCGTGATGCCTGTAAAAATATTCATACTTATGATTTAAGTGATTGTGAATTGTATACATCTTGTTATCCATGTCCCATGTGTTTATCCGCAATTATTTGGTCCAATATTAAAAAAGTATATTATGGAAATACCAAAGAAGATGCTGCTGAAATTGGTTTTCGAGATGATTATATTTATGACTACATAGATCAGTTAAATGATGGAATTGAAGATTCTAAAGTATTAGATTTAACTTGTATCAATAGAGAAGATACAATTAAAGCATTCAATGAATTTAAAATGAAAGAAGATAAAACCATCTATTAATAACAGACTAGAAATTCCTAGTCTTTTTTATATAATAAAAAATATGCTAATCATAATAATGATTTGTATACTAGATGTATAAAGAAGAAAAACGGGAAAACGTGATAAAGAATGTATTGATATTTAAAAAAAGACTTGATTGATGAAAAATGAAAATCAATTTTTTTATGTAAAAAAACATGTATAGTTTTACATTTATGAATAAGTTTTCATGCCTGTAATAATAGAATATATGATAGAATAAAATTAAGATGATAATAGTAAGGAGGTGATAAAATGAATGAAAGTAAAAGTTATAAAATAATCGCTATTGTTGCTTTGCTATTAGGAATCGTAGGTGTTACATTAGGTTACGCAGCATTTTCTAGTACCCTTACTATTTCTTCATCAGCTGAGGTGAAACCAGATCCATCAACATTTAATGTAGATTTTTCATCAAGCAATTCTGCAGTAGAAGCAAATCCAATTGTTCCAACATTAAGTGCACAAGTTACAAACTTTACAGCTACCAATGCAACAATTGATAATACTTCTGATCCAACAATCTCAAACTTAAAAGCAACATTTACAGAACCTGGACAAAGTGTTTCATATACATTCTATGCTTATAATGCTGGAGAATATATTGCATATTTAAATAGTATCATTTTCCAAGGATCTAAAACTTGTACTGGTAAAACTGGAACAACTCAAGCTCTAGTTGATACTGCTTGTACTGGAATTGATTTAAGCATTAAAGTTGGAAATGAAGCTGTTACTTCTGCTTCAGTATCTAGTTTAACTGGACATTCATTAGGAATTAATGGTGCTGAGGAAATTACAGTAACAATTAGTTATGCTGCTGGAAGTGGACGTGCTGATGGAGACTTTGATGTTACATTACCAGATATTGTTTTAACATATGACTCAGTAGATTAATAAATCAAACATATAGTTTAAGGTGCATAAGCGCCTTAAACTATATTAAATTTAATAGGAGGAAAAAAGATGAAAAAGGGATATAAAAGATTAATAATGTTTTCTGTACTATTAATCGTTCTTTTTATTGGCAATACCTTTCTCATAAACTTCTTATCTTCCTATAAAATGATTGCATTATTAATTACTCTAATACCAATATTTAATTGGTTATTTGTTTTAGAAAAAGATCATCATCGATATACAAACGATGTATTATTTGAAGTAATAGTATATTTAATTTCATTTTTTTTACTATATTATCTATTAGGATTCATAGTAGGGCTTGCTAGAAACCAAAATTATTTTACATTATATGGAATAAAAGCATTTATAATTCCTATCATAACGTATTGTATTATAAGAGAGTTTTTAAGATACAATATGTTATGTAAAGCAGATGGAAATAAACTAGCAACCATTGTTGTAGTGGCAGTATTCATTGCTATGGATATTACAAACAGCCTATACTTTGCTTCTTTTCAAACAAAATATGAAATATTACGTTTTGTAGCGTTAACACTATTACCAAGTGTTTCAAAAAATATTTCATATTCTTATATATCAAGAAAAATGGGATATAAACCAGTAATCTTATTTGACTTAATCTTTTCATTATACCCATATACTTTCCCGATTATACCAAATCCGAATGAATATATAGTATCAATTATCTATTTAATAGTTCCAGTGATATTTGCATTAAGACTATTTAAGTTCTTTGAGAAAAAAGAAGACTATTATCTTCCAAGTAACTATTATAAGAAGAAATTAAAAGGTGCCATTATACCAACTATAATCGTACTGGCAATGATCTACTTATATAGTGGCTATTTTCGTTTTTATGCTATCGCAATTGCTAGTGGAAGTATGAATCCAAAGATAAAAAAGGGCGATATAGTCATTGTTGATAGAAAACAAAATGATTTTAAAAAAGGACAGGTCATTGCTTATTGGAAAGAAAATGTGATTGTCGTACATAGAATAGTAAAAAAAGTGAAATTAGATGATTCCTATGTTTATTACACCAAAGGAGATGCAAATGAACACATAGACGATTTTCTAATTGAAGAGAATATGATAATTGGAAATGTAAAGAATAAAATATCCTATATTGGATATCCAACCGTATGGTTTAGTGAGAATTAAGGAGGGTTAACATGGCTAGTAAAAAAAGAAATGCTACTGTTAAAAGAAGAATTAGATATAAGCTACATTGTAGATTTAAAACAAAAATCATGATTGATTGTCTTCTATTAGTGATCTTATTAATGGGATTCATTTGTACATGTCATAGAATACTATCATCTAATAATCAAACAATTACCTATAAAGAAACAGGAACGATTAGTGATTATAAAGTCTATTTAAAAGATAATAATTTTTATGATAAACCATATTTAGAAAAAGGAATGGCTTATGTAGCAAGTTTAATTGATCATATTAATATTAAATATAATTATAAATTTGAAACAAGTACCAAAAGTGATTTAAATATAAAATATAAAGTAATAGGAAAATTAATAATTGCTAGTCAGAATAATTCTAATATATTTTATGAAAAAGAATATGACTTATCAAAAGATATTATCGATGAAATGGTAAATAAAACAAGTTATGTCATCGATAGAGATGTAATTATTGATTATCAGTTATATAATGATCTAGCAAATCAATTCCGTGCGAATTATGCAGTAAAAACGACAAGCCGTCTAGAAGTATACCTCCAAGTACAAGAAACCGATAAAGAAAATAATTCATACAAAATCAATAATATGAGTACCACTTCATTAATCATTCCTTTAACAGAACAAGAGATCAGTATGAAAGAGAATAATCTAAATAATACAAAACAGATTACTCAAGAGACGAATTCACTATCAAAAAATATTATCAATATTATTTTGTTGGTATTCATAGTGATATTTATGATCATAATACTAGGATCATTATTACAAAAAATATATTTATTTACGAAAAAAAATATGAATGAATATGATAAATATATAAGAAAAATATTAATAGGATACGATAGAATTATCATCAATGTAAAATCTACTCCTAATAAAAATGATTATAATGTGATTGAAGTTGAAGATTTCCAAGAACTAGTAGATGTTAGGGATAACACAAAAGAACCAATTAATTATCATGTTTTAAAAGAACATGAAAAAAGTGAATTTTATGTAATCAATGATAATAATTTATATTTATATACAATAGAGGCATCTTTCTTAAATAAGGATGAGAGTAATGAATAAAATAGATTTTCAAACAAAAAAAATTGATTTCTATATCAAAAGGATCTCCATATTTATATTCTGTAGCATCCTGTTTCTAACAATAGCCTATGCAGACTCTTCAATAACAGGTAAAATTGAAGGCATAATGGCATCCGTAAGACCAACAAGCGATGCGAGAATAACAGGAATAAGATTAGACTCTGCAACCAATAATGGAATCAGTAATTCTGAAGATTATAATGTAGAGAGCGTTTATGGAACCGTTGATTTAGGAAATAGTGACTCAACAGTTACTTATAAAATATCAGTAACTGTTTTCCTTGCGTCTGAAATGAAAATATCAGCAATTACAGGAATGAATCCTGAGCTGGAATATGTATTAAGTGATTATCAAATAGGTGATACGTTATGTAATAGTCATGATGAATGCAATTATGGAGCAACAGCAGAATTTGATTTAACAATTCGCTATAAAGCAGGAGAGTACGATGGAATAAATACTACCTTTCCATTTCATTTAGATTTTACATTCGAAGAAGTTGATTATGTTGCAAAAATTGGTAATCATCACTATGAGTCATTACAAGCAGCCATCGATGACGCACCAGCCAATAATACAGAAACAACCACTACATTAATTAAAAACACAAGTGAAGTTATTACAGTACCAATCAATAAAAATATTAGATTTAATCTTCAGAATAATGTTCTAAGTAATGATGGGACAAACCCTGTTATTAGTAATTATGGAACCGTAAAAATTACAAACGGAATTATCACGTCAAATACTTCCCAAGGAGCCATTAATAATGAAGCAGGAGGTAATATGACGATTAGTGGAGGTAAAGTAATCGCAACCGGATCGAGACAAGCTGTATATAATAAAGGTGGAACGATAGAAATTACAGGAAATGCCTATTTAAGTGCTATAACGAACCAAAGAGGAACCGTTCAAAATCTAGATTCTGGAATAATGCTAATAACAGGTGGTACGATTATTTCAACAGGTTCTAGTGCCGTTGCAAATACTGCAAATCTAACGATTGGTACAAAAGATGGAACAATCGGACAATATCCAAATATACAAGGGAATACGTATGGAATTAACAGTACAACTAGCTATGGATTTTATGATGGTATAATTAGTGGTAAAACAGCAGCAGTAAATGATGAGACATTGATTAATGATAGAGAAACAGGAATGGATATTCTTCATGAAACGAATGCTATCAATAATGTGAATTATAAATCCATTCGTTTAGCCAATGTTGTTATAGTAACTTTTAATGCTAACGGTGGAACAGTAGATGAGTTAACACGAGAACTAGCAAAGGATAGTCAAATTGGTACACTTCCTAGTCCAACTTTAACGGGTTACGAATTTCAAGGATGGTACACAGAACTAACAGATGGTCGTAAAATATCACCAACGGAAGTGATTACTTCCAATCAAGAATTTTTTGCTCATTGGTTAGATATAACCCAAATCATAACAGCAGAAATTGGTGGAAATAGTTATAATACGCTCCAAAAAGCAATTGATGCCGTCCCAAGAAATAACACGCAAACAACCATTAAATTAGTAAGAGATACAAGCGAAACACTTAGTATTAAATCTCAGCAAAATATAGTGTTCAATCTCCAAAATTACACGATCAGCAACAATGGTGTAAATCCAGTAATTTCCAATAGGGGAACATTAACGATATCGAATGGAACAATAACATCGAATACTACCCAAGGAGCTATCAATAATGAATCAGGTGGTAAGCTAACGATTAGTGGTGGTCAAATAATCGCAACAGGCACAAGACAAGCTATCTACAATAACGGAGGTACATTATTCATTACAGGAACTGCTTATCTAACATCGACAACGAATGAGCGAGCAACGGTCCAAAACCTAAATAACGGTAACATTACAGTTACTGGTGGAACCATTATTTCTACTGGTTTGAATGGAATTGAAAATACAGCAACTCTCACAATTGGTACAAAAGACGGTAATATTCTAACAAATACTCCAATCATTCAAGGAGTACAATATGGAATAAATAATACAAGTGTTTTAAACTATTATGATGGTGTAATAAAAGGAAAAGATGATACTATTAATGGTATAATAGATGATCAAGAAGTCAATAGTACAAGAGTTGATGGAACCGAAGTAATCAGTGGAGAAACATATCATACTGTACATCTTGAATCATAAAAGACTAGATTTATTCTAGTCTTTTTTAGAAAAAAATTACTATGAAAAAAGAATCCCATGAGTAAAATTAAAAAAAAGAAAGGTACATACCACAATCGAAAGTGAGACAAAGTTTTTAAAATAATTGTTGAAAATATGTGATGATTTAGGTATTATATATAAAAACAATTTAGAAATAAAAAGGAGTATATATGGAATATAGAGTTTTTAAGAATCATATTGTCGCTAGAATCGATAAAGGAGAAGAAATTCTAGAAAAAATAAAAGAAATTGCTATCAAAGAAAACATTAAACTTGCTAGTGTCAGTGCCCTAGGAGCTACTAATGATTTTACAGTA
Source organism: uncultured Erysipelotrichaceae bacterium (assembly GCA_902782835.1). GTDB lineage: Bacteria > Bacillota_I > Bacilli_A > RF39 > UBA660 > UBA3789. The sequence continues at coordinate 11,577 of CACZOQ010000021.1, forward strand.
GGGGTATATAAAGTAGATGAAAAAAAATATGATTCGAATCGTTTTACAGGAAATTTTGAAATCGTATCATTAACCGGAACAATCAATACCTTTCATGATGAATTTTATACTCATATTCATATGAGTGCTGGTAATGATCATGGTGAAGTATTTGGTGGGCACTTAAATAAAGCAATTGTAAGTGCTACGTGTGAAATGATTATTACGAAGATTGACGGGAATGTTGACAGATACTTTGATGAAGATATTGGACTAAATTTATTTAAATTTTAAATAATGTAGAGGAAAAGAAATGGAACAATTTATTTTACAAGAATCAGAAAAAGAAAGTATAAAAGTCTTACTAGAAGAATTAAAAGATAATGAAAGAGTAATTGGAGTTTATATGGGATCTTATCAATATGCTCCAAAACATCGGGATGACATATGTGAACTAGTTGTTGTCATAAGATCAAGAGAATATTATAGTGTAAATAAAGAAGGAGAACCACAAATCGTTACAATTGACTCAAGGTATCGCAATGAATTAGATAAGGCTATTATAGAATTTCACAATCATGTAGATTGGAAAAGAATCAATATCAAAGAAGATAATATTGGAGAGTACAGTATTGGGCTACTTCATGTAAGAGAAGTTAGAAGAGCAAAAGATCTATTAAGTAGTACAATTCTCCTAGATAGAAAAGGCATACTATTAAGTCTTTACAAATCCTTTAATAGATTAGAAGAACAATGGAATAATTCTCAGGATATATCAGGCATAGATGAATTATCAATAACAAGACAAGAATTAAATCAAAGGTTAACAAATACCATCAAACAATATAAAAAGACTAGAGAAAACTAGTCTTTTTATAACACATATAAAGAATAATTATAAAAAAATAAAAATAGGCATGTTATAATAAAAAACATACAGGAGGGTTATATGGAAAGGATTGATATAGAAACACAAGGACTAGCGGTTGAAAAAGTGATAGAAGAAATGAATGTCGCAGAAGAATTTATTTTATGTTCAGGAACATCTTATTGGGAACATTTGTCAGATGCTGAAAGTAGATCATTAAGTAAATTAGATCAAGAATCCATTCAAAGAATTGAAAAAAAAAATAATGATTATTATGATTTATCAAATATCTATAATCCAAAGAAGAAAATTACGTTTCCATTAAGAAAAGAAAGTATAGAAGATGGTTTTGGGGAAAAATACAGATGTAAATTTGGAAGTGTTGATTGGATAGATGTTTGTACCAAAAGAGCAATACGAGATTATTCCTTTCATAATAATGGTTTAATAGAATATCAGAAAAAATCAAAAGGTCGAAAAGGATTAACATATAAAGCGATTTATAATGTTCTAGAAGATGGTTTAGATATAGGGGTAACAGTTGGAAAAAGAAGTGAAGAAAATGAAAATGTTGAAAGAATCAATATTATTTTAAAAAATGAGCTGTTGAGAGAACAACATCATAATATAGAAATCATTAGAAATACAAACACAGGATGGAAATCACTCAGAATGGGAGGGGATTGTTCTTCGCAAGATAAATCTAATACAACCTCTATATCATTAGAAGCAGAGATAACCCCAGACAATACTATAGCATCTAGTCGCGTAGATATTACTTCTCATAATGGTAGTGGTAAAATAATTGGAACATATCGATTAGAAGCAAGTATGAAAAAAGGAATTCATGCAATTCAGTTTTCTAAAAAAGGAGCTAAAACCGATATATCGGGTGATAAAAAATCATTAAAAGAAATAGATCGTTTATTACAACCTATAAAGAGTAGTAAAAGTAAAACCGATCAAATAATCGCAATGTTTGCAAATTACATTCAAGGTGCGATAGCAGAATCAACCCCATTGACAGAATTTGATTTTGAAGGGTTAGAATTTATTAATGAAATAATACCTCAAACCGAAAACAGGTGTGAGCAAGTTGCTAAACAAATTCAAGGAGAATCACCATTACCTGGATTATATGAAAGAATAGATCACTACTTAGATACATTAGAAACATGTAGAGATATAACAATGGAAGGGAAAGACGTTACCATAAAGAAGTTGGGAACATGTGTATATGTGGGATAAAGGCTAGGG
>CACZOQ010000022.1 GCA_902782835.1 uncultured Erysipelotrichaceae bacterium
AAAGGAAAGTGAAGGCTCGGGGCGAGGTCTTTTGCACTACGCGAGTCCAACGAGAGTACCACGGCTTGATTATTGGATGCAAAGGTACGAACTTTTCTGCAATTCACAAAATATTAACTTGCCTTTTTCTAATATCTATATGAAATTTAACTTTTTCCCGTTGAACTTTTTGCAAAGAACATGTTATTCCACCACTTATAAAACGGCTTTCCTCTACTACAGAAGCAGAGATTTAGCAGAGGGATTGCAGAAAAACTGTATTCTACTGAAATTGTGAATACTTATAATCATTAACAATGATGATTTGGTGATAATTTGTCAACAACTCAGTATTTAACTAAAAACACCAGAATAGAAATCTGATTTATCATACATTGAAACCATTTATTGGTTCTTAAATAGATTCAAGCTACCTAAAACAAAACGAGAATATAGTTCCTTTTGTATTTCAAGTTTTAAATTCAATAACAAATTCCGCCTCTCACTATCTGTTAGGGAATTTATCAAAGAAGGAGATACAAATGTATTCTCTATATGAAAAATAAGGATTGAAGTCAAAAAGCGATAAACTTTTTCCGTATCAGACTTGTAAGTATCTGCAATTTCTTTTATAAATCGTATTGATTTGGGCTGATCTTTGAATGCAGAAATCAGAATATGGGTGCTGTTATATTCTGGTATTATATTGATAAATACGTGGTTAAGTGGAGTGGAAAAATCTAAGTAATCATTAATTTTACAATTATTGATAGTATAAGGAGGCTCACATACACCTGCAACTGCAATATGATGGAATTTTCTCATTTCAATATGAAAATGATACATGTTGGTATAATCTTTTGAAACTAACCATTTGTTCATCTTATTTGGATACTCTCCAATATCCATAGTTACACAAAGATCTGAGACAGCTCCATCTATTTTTATAGCAGTAAGATTTCTTTGCTTATATTCACTCTCTAAACGACAACGCTTTACTTCTTCATTTTTGGCATGAAATGAATGTGCAAAAGCCCGATAGCAATATAAAAAACATTGCTCTAAAGATTGGGGATTAAAAGTATTTTCATCAATCAATTTAAATATTTTTTGGTCATGTGTTGAACAAAATCCTTTAAATGTAGAGGCTTTACTTATACCAACAATATTAAAATATCCAAAACCAAACGTATCATAATAGTGTTCATTGCTCCAAGTAATATCCTTAAAACTATAAACCCCACTTTGTCCGTTTACATTTTCCGCCAGTAAAGCCAAACATTTCTTCATGGATATAGAATGTGATGAAATGATATTGTCTTCTGTTCCACAACAGAAACATTTTCTTATTCTACCAATTCTTTGAAAGTTAGAATACATTGTGCTATCATTGCTTTCTTTGAATCTCATAATGCTTTTTTATTACAAAGGTACAAAAAATATTTAAAAAACAATGATTTTTTCTAGATCTTTGTATATTTGCAACAGATTCTAATAATTAAATTATATTTTATTGTGAAATATTTTTGTAAAGTCGATTTTACAAAATACAAGAATAATGAACGTATTTTGCATTTTTTTTACACATTTCTACTTGCCTTTTAAAAAAATGTGTATATTTGTAACGTCATAACCATAATAAGTGGTTATACACGACATAAAAAAAACGTCATAGAAGCTTTGTCCATTAAATAATTGAAACGTATGAAATTTCAAATTAGGGTTCAAGTACAAAGATAAAGTAAATACCTACGAGTATGCTATTACTGTATTGGAGAGTGTACCTTTGAGGATTCATAATATCCCAAATAAACATTTTACATTTATCATACGAACGTGGGTATAAAACTTTGTCTCATAAAACACAAAAAGTTTCCTACACCTCAATTATCTGACTAGCCGAAATGGATACCTGCGTTTTCTATATGTGGTAGCTTCTAAATCTAAATCGATAAATGCCTAATTGGGTATCTGCAAGGCAACAATACCAGAAAATGATGAAAACATACACAAAACGTTCAATACCACTGAATATATTTACGTTTTTATTAACTGTAATATTAGTTTGCGTTGCTTGTGGTAAAAAAGACAATTCCACAAACATTGCAAATACTTCTGATGAAAAAGTTGAGGCCATCAATCAAGAAGACATGTATAATCCAGCTATGAGGTTTACTGCATATAAACCTACGTTCTATGAAAAAAAAGACCTTCTTAATGGTACTGAGGATTCTTACCTTTATACTGTCGGTGACTTTAAGGGAATAAAAGTATTTGATACAAATGGTGAAGTAAAATATAGTGACGAAGATGCAGAAAGATATTACCAATATTATGTTGCCAATTTTTTCTTTGCTTATAAAATCGCAAATGCTACTGTGGGAATGAGTGAATATGAAGATGCTGAGACTATATCATATCTGAAAGATAACCTATTCGATATAGTTTGCCATTTACCTTTAAATAATTCCTACCCAAGTTATATAAAAGAAACAATTAATAGAATATATTATGATAATAAAGATAGGGCTTTGAACATGAGTTTGTACAAACGCGGTTATGGATACGTTGAATTCAGATACAATGAAACAGAACGTTTCTGTATATATCGTGAAGAAAACTCAGGATTTCTGATTGCGCAAGAGAGATATTGATTATATTTTCTTATATAAAGAGGGCATTTTATTGAACATATAAAGTGCTATAGTAAACATTTTTCACTTACATTCTAAATTTATAAATTTAAGCGTTTTCATAATAATTTGTTTTCATTACAAATCCGTTGCAATTCCCTTGCAAATCCTATGTAAATCCCATTTCCCTCCTATCTGTCCTCCGTTCTGGAACGGACCAGAAACGGACTTGGAACGGAGGTGGAACGGAGGCAGAGTAAGTGAAAAATGAAAAATTAAAAAGTGAAAAGTGAAAAACGAAAAATCTGAGTTCAGAAAAAAACAAATTTTCATACAACTCTGCAACTCGTCACCCTCAACGCTGCAAACTACTGAGACTCTTATAATTACAGCGGTGATTCA
>CACZOQ010000023.1 GCA_902782835.1 uncultured Erysipelotrichaceae bacterium
ATAAGAAATAGAAACTATAGACAAAATTCCAATAATAACAATAACACCTAGTAATTCAATTAAAGTAAACCCTTTTCTATTAGTTTTTAAGTGCATCACAATCACCCCTACTATAAAAATTTTATAATAAAAAATGTCAATAAACAATAAAAAAAAAGAGTTTTTTATAAAAAAAAGAGACTTATTTAAAAGTCTCTAATAACTAAATAACAGTTAGAATTATAAATACTATTAATAATACTATAAATAATTCAATCAACAACATCCAAATAGACTTTAACCAATCTTTATAGGATACCTTTAAGTATGATAAAGTAGCCATCAAAACCAAACTAGTTGGAACAAAAAGCATAGACAATCCATAAACAGATTGGAAAATAATTGCAGCAATGCCATAATTTTCAGTATTTGTTACAATACTTGAATAATAAGGAACAGCACTTTGGAATGCATATGAAATATCTGCATTAAATATACTTGCTAATAAAGCAACACCAGCAGTTTTTACAATATTAAATCCTTTAGATCCACCAAGAATAGCTTTGTAAATTACTAATTGGAATGGATGATATGTTACTAATACTAAAATAGAATAAACTAAAATAGAAATAACAGCAGGTGCTAATGCTTTTTTAGCTCCCATTACAAATCCATCAACAACATCTTGCATTTTAACTTTGTAAACTAAAATTAATAATACAATAACTAAGAACATTGGTAAGAATAAATCAGTAATTGACCAATTTCCAAAAGAATTAACTGAACCTAATAGTTTAGCAAAAATTGGGAATCCAAATAATTTAAAGCTTTGCATTGCCTTAGTAATATCATCAAAGAATTTAACTTTAAATCCAGAATCTCCCCAAGAAATAAATGCTAAAACAAATAAGACAAATAATAAACCAAGGAAGATAACAAATGGCCAAATCTTATGTTTTCCGTTCACTGCTGAAGGAACAAAAGAATCATTCTCAGACATAGCTTCTTTTACAACAATAACATCTTCATCCTTTAAAGCTGCTTTTCTATCACTGCTACGTGATTTTGAAGATTTTGTTGATTTTTTATTAGTAGAAGACTTTGTATTTTTAGATCCAGATTTAGAAGTTTTAGTACTCTTACTAGAACTCTTACTAGAATTCTTAGAAGGCTTACGTACTTCAACCATTTCTTCTACAACTTCTTCTTCAATTTTCTTAACTACTTTCTTTTCAATTTTTACATTAGAGCCATTTTTTCTAATATACATTAACATATTAAAAATTACTAAAATAACAGAAACTGCTAATATAACAAAACGCACTCCAATTTGATAATCAAATTTCAAAGAGAAAGAGCTAAGTAAAACACTTAAACTAGAATAAGCAAAAGTAGTTCCAATTAAACCTGCACAAATACTTCCTACTGTTACAAATCCAGCAACAATCTTATCATATCCCATTAGTAAAACTATAGATACTAAGAATGGAATCATTAGTGCTAATCCAATTTGAACTCCACAAATAGAAACAAGTAAAGCATTTACAATAACCATGATTGATAATACTAATTTTTCTTTTCCTTTCGCTTTTTTTACTATCGCATCTAAAAAAGAACGATATGCCGGAATTTTAAATAAAATTCCATAAAAACCTCCAACTAGAATTATGAAAAGAGAAATATATCCAAAATAACTCAAAGCAGTTAATGGATAATTAAACAAATCAAATAATCCCATTTGAACGCGTCCTTGATCTACATACTCACCAGAATAATAAGCAGCTGGTAAAATCCAAGTAAGTAATAAGAATATCAACATTGTGATAAGAACGACTTTACATGCATTATGTTTTTTCATAATTAACCTCCCATAATAATTATAACTATTTCATGTTTTTTTGACAAGTGTTTACACTTTTTTTCACAAAAAATTCATAAAAAAAGAAAATTAGATTTCTCTACTTTTCTCTTTCATAGTTGGAAACAATAAAACGTCACGAATAGATTCTTGTTCCGTAAACAACATCATTAATCGATCAATACCATATCCAATTCCACCAGCTGGAGTCATACCATATTCTAATGCTTCAATAAAGTCCATATCAATTTCATTTGCTTCATCATTTCCTAAATCCTTCTCAGCTAACTGTGCTTCAAATCTCTCTAATTGGTCAATTGGATCATTTAATTCTGTATAAGCATTAGCAAATTCTTTACCAGCAATAAATAATTCAAAACGATCAACAAATCTTTCATCATCTGGATTTTTCTTTGTCAAAGGAGATATCTCAATAGGATGACCATATAAGAAAGTAGGTTGTATTAATGTCTCTTCAACATACTTTTCAAAGAACTTATTAACAATATGGCCATAAGCTTTTTCATGATCTTCTAATGGAATTTGATGTTCCTCAGCAAGTTTTAAACATTCATTTAAATCATGAATATTTTTAAAATCAATTCCCGTTTTTTCTTTAATGGCATCTGTCATACTAATTCTTTTCCAAGGGCCTTCTAAATGAATATCATATCCACCAAAAGTATAATCCATTTTTCCAACAATTTCTTTGGCAATCGTTGTAAACATACCCTCAGTTAAATCCATCATACCAGATAGATCACTATAAGCTAAATAGGCTTCCATTAAGGTAAATTCTGGATTATGTTTTGTATCCATTCCTTCATTACGGAACACTCTTCCTATTTCATAAACAGCTTCCATTCCACCAACTAATAATCTCTTTAATGGTAACTCTAAAGCAATTCTTAAATACATATCTAAATCTTGTGCATTATGGTGAGTAACAAATGGTCGAGCAGATGCACCCGTTAGTAATGTAGTAAGAACAGGAGTTTCTACCTCAGTAAATCCTTGCTTATCCATATAATTTTGAATAGCACGAATAATTTTTGGTCTCATAAATGCAACATTTTTAGAATCATCATTCATTATTAAATCAACATATCTTCTTCGATATCTTTCTTCAACATCTGTTAGACCATGAAATTTTTCTGGTAATGGACGCAAAGCTTTAACTAGATGTGTATATTCAAGGCACTTAATAGTAACTTCTCCTGTCTTTGTCTTCATTACTTTACCATAAACTCCAACAATATCCCCAATATCAGCACTCTTAAATAATTCATATGCTTCTTCTCCAATATCATTAATGGATATGTATATTTGAATCATTCCACTCTTATCTTTAATACTAAAGAATGAAGCTTTTCCCATTTTTCGAATAAACATAATACGCCCAGCAACTTTAGCTGTATCATCCATAAATTCAAACGCATCATGTTCAATATCAGCATATTTTTTTTGAATATCAGCAGCAAAATCTGATCGATCATAACGATGCCCAAAAGGATCAATTCCTAAACTTCTTATTTTTTCGGCTTTTTCTCTTCTAACCAATTCTTGTTCAGTAAACTCTCTCATAATAAACCTCCTATTTTTCCTTAATTACTTTGGTATGAACAATTCGATCATGAATAGCCAAACCATTTTTGCGATTCATAATCATTATACAAGATATAAAAATAATAAAATATTGAATACAATCTAAAATAGATACTCCATAAAAATAAACATCTTTCGGGCAAAATAACATTAACATAAAGGAAATAATATTAACTAATAAAAAATTAGCAATAAATGTACGAAATATCATCTGATTAATAAATAATTCTCCCTCATCAGAAACAACTCGTATCTTCAAAAGCTTTTTTCCAAACGTTTGCCCTTTTTTCAGCGTTTGATACAGAATAAAATATAAAACTTCTAACATAATGGTAACAATTGACAAAAAGCCAGTATTACGAGCTAATTTATATTGAATATCAGAATACTGATAAACATATGACTCTAAATTGATTTCCCCTTTCTGAAAGGACTCAGAAAGATTTTGCTCTGTTTTTTCTAATTCTGTAATTTCCTTTATATTTAAAAATGGATAAGTAATTAAAGTAGACAATAATGTCACTAAAATCATATCAATAATAAAAGCAAGTAATCGTTGAATAAAAAATGCATTTTCTTTATCTTTTGGACGAATATTGTCAATTTCTTTACTCATAGATTCCCCTCCTCAAACTCTTTTAATAATGAAATTATATCATGAATACTAGTAGTTTGATAGACTTTGTTTTTTAATTCATTAGCATATTTAATTCCTTTAAAATACCAAGAGATATGATTTCGAATTTCCAAGCAAGCTATTTTTTCACTCTTAAACTCTTTTAATAAATTTAAATGTTTCATACACATATGCACTCGATCTTGAACAGAAACAGAAAGAAGATCATCGCCATTCAAAAAACGAATTGTATTTTGAATAAGCCAAGGATTTCCTAAAACACCTCTCCCAATCATAACAGCATCACAATGAGTTTCCGATAACATCCGAGCGGCATCTTCAGGAGTTTTAATATCTCCATTTCCAATAACAGGAATTGCTACCGCTTCTTTTACTTGACGGATAATATTCCAATCTGCTTTTCCACTATATCCTTGTGAACGAGTACGCGGATGAACACAAATAGCAGAAGCCCCTGCTTTTTCAACAGCCTGAGCAACCTCGACAGCATTAATGTGCTGAGAATCCCAACCACTTCGGATTTTAACGGTAACAGGAATAGGAACAGCCTCCACAACAGCCTTCACAATCTCATAAATTTTATTAACATCCTTTAATAAAGCCGATCCGGCTTGTGCTCGAACAGCAACTTTTGGAACAGGACAGCCCATATTAATATCAATAATATCAGGATGCATATTCTCATAAATAAACTGAGCAGCTTCCACAAAAGAATCTTTATCACTACCAAATATTTGTTGAGAAATAGGTCTTTCGTCTTCAGTCATATATAACATATCTAGCGTTTTTTGATTTCCAAAAGTAATTGCTTTATCACTAACCATCTCTGAATATATTAAACCACAACCCATTTCCTTACAAATACGCCGATATGCAGAATTTGAAATTCCAGCCATAGGTGCTAAAACAACTTGATTTTTAATTGTAACATTTCCAATTTTCCATTCCATAATAATCCCTTTTCCTCAATCCCCCCTAGTATAAATGATTTTACTAAAGAAGACAAGAAAAAAGATTCCATAAGGAATCTTATTCATTATTTGGATTTCTTTAATAAATCACGAATTTCTTCAAGTAATGCAACTTCATCTGATTTAGTAGCTTCTGCTTCTTTCTTTTTTCCTCTAGTCATTATTCCATTAACAACTTTTAATAGTACAAATAATACTAGAGCCATAATTAAGAAATTAATGACAGCAGTAATAAAATCACCATATTTAATTACTTGACCACCATAAATCTTAATTGTTCCACCAACTTCGGCTCCACCAATACCGTTTATTAATGGATTAATAAAATCTTCTGTTAATGCAGTAACGATACCTTGAAAAGCACCACCGATAATAACACCGACAGCCATATCCATGACATTTCCACGTAGAATAAATTCCTTAAATTCTTCAACAAAACCCTTTCCTTTATCTTTTAGTTTTCCCAAATCTTCTTTCGCTACTTTAGCCATATTTCTCACTCCTCTAGCTATATTATAATCCTTTTCTTAATAATTTCAATAAAAACTAATTGATATTATTAATTTTATATATTCTTATAAAAAAAGAATTAGAGTACTGTATCTAATTCTTTTAATAATTCAGCCTTATTCATTTTAGAATAATTCTTAATACCTTTTTCTTTGGCAATCTCTCTTAATTTTGTAATAGATAAAGATTCTAGATTATTCTCATCCTCTTCAGGCATCTTACCATTTTCAACCAAATAATCAATTTGTTCTTTTGTTAATGTTTCATATTCTAATAATGTTTCAGCAATTAACTTTAATAAACTCTTATTTTTACGAATAATATCTGTAGCATTCTTATGACAACTATTGATAATTTTACGCATTTCCATATCAATTTCATTAGCCACTTCGTTAGAGAAATGTTGTGGTTTATTATAATCTCTTCCTAAGAATACACTTCCAGATTGTTGTTCAAATTGTAGAGGACCTAAATCACTCATTCCATATTCTGTAACCATTGCTCGAACAATCTTAGTAGCTTTTTCAAAATCGTTATGAGCACCTGTTGTAATTTCACCAAATGTAATTTCTTCTGCAGCTCGACCACCCAATAAACCTGTAATTTCTTCTAATAAATCCGTCTTAGTTGAACATAACTTTTCCTCACTAGGAACCATCATATTATAACCGCCTGCAGCTCCACGAGGAATAATGGTAACTTTTTGAACATCATTTGCATTATTAAGCTTTAAACCTATTACAGCATGACCAGCTTCATGATAAGCAACTAACTTACGATCATTTTCACTATATTTATGACTAACTTTAGCAGGTCCCATTAAAACACGATCTGTAGCTTCATCAATTTCACTCATAGTAATTTCATCTTTA
>CACZOQ010000024.1 GCA_902782835.1 uncultured Erysipelotrichaceae bacterium
ATCGTCTAAAATCCTTATATATGATAATAACAACAAAAGTTATTATTTTTATTTTTTGAAAAATATTATTAACATCGTTCAATGTAAAAATTGAACTTAAAACAAAAAGGAGATTAGAAAATGAAAATCAAGAAACAGGATGGATTTTATTATAATGTAATAATAAAAGAAGACGACACTAAGGAATATAAAACTCTTATTGAGATTTTTAATAAAAAAGGAGAGATAGAAGATTTAGAAATGGATGCAACAGAATTTTTAAATGATGCATGTAATAGAGATCTTATTTTAGAAAAGAACGATTCTTTTCAGCTATCTAATGAGAGCAGAAATATTATTATTAAATTTCTAATAATTGATACATATTTATGCAGGAATTATTATTCTGATCCTAAAACACATAAAGACGATTCAGAGTATTTTTTAGTATGTTCCTTAAAAGTTATAGAATTAGAAAGGAAGGCTTAAGCTTTCCCTTTCTTTTCCGCCTAGGATCGTCTAAATGCCTTATATATGTAATAGATAACAACGAAAGTTATCTATTTTTTATTTTTGAAACATTAAATAACAAAATTATGAAAGAAAGAACAATTAAAGAAGTCCTGGAGAATCAGAAGAGATGTAAACCAGGAGAGTATGATCGTGAAATTCTAGACATTGCTTACAAGTCTAGAGTGGGAATATCGTTGAGTGCTAGAGAAAAAGAACTCAGCGAAGCATATTTTAAGGGGAGATGGTAAATCCTTTCCCTATTTATTTTAAAAAAGTATTAACAATTAAAATAACAAGAGTATGAGAAAAAAAGTTTCATTTAATTCTTTCCCTCTACTAAAAGGGATAAAGAACGAAAAAGAGGTAGATCGATTTGTTGATAAGTCGATCAGGGTGTATCAGGCTTTAAGACCAGCACCAACGAGACTATTTATGGAAAAGATAAATAGTAAAGAATTTAGAGAGAACGTTAAATTTTTCTTTAATCAGCATATAGAAATTGATTATCATACTGAAAGCTATGAAAAAGCAGTTATGGATAGTAATTCTTGTATAATAGACACTTTAATGAAAAACAGCAAGAATTCGAATGACATATCTGAGTTCAGTAAGTTTTTGAATATTTGTTCATCAAAGAAAATTGAAGAAGACGATGTAGAAATACTAGAATCAGCAATAAACTTGTTAGGAGGTAAAAGAAAATTTGGAATTCTAATAGGAAAGCACGAGATTGATAAAAAACAACTAAAAGATTATTTTATATATGATCTTAGTTTATACGAAGGAAAGCCTAGATTAGATATAATAAGAGTTGACGAGGTTATTGATCCTTTTGATAATAAACCTTATGAAGTTATTGAATACGTGCTTAGCGCTTCAAAATTATTTTATAATAAGAAGACAGAAATAACAAAATTATTGGGATCTAATTTATCTGTTTACAAGGAGAATGAGAGTCCAATGGCTAATGATGCATGTTGGGTATTAAAACTTCTAATATTTAAAGAGATTGCTGAAACAGAAGTGGAGTATATTGATGTAGTAAACACTAGTAGAATCCCTAAAAACATCAGCAATTTTCAAAAACAAAATTATATAAATAACTTAGAGGGAGACATTACGATCAATTACTATTCGGCTAACTGGTATACTGAAATTATTAGGGATGAAGAATTCGGAGTTAGAGGACATTGGAGAAATCAGCCCTATAAAGATGGATATAAGTTAATTTTTATAAAGCCATTTAAAAAGCATGGTTATCATAGAAAAGCTGAAAAAGATCAAGTTGTATTTAAAGAGAGAGAGGATTAAACCTTTCTCTCTCTCTTTTCGACCGTCTATGAAAAGCTAAATGCCTTATATATGTAATAGATAACAACAAAAGTTATCTATTTTTATTTTGCTTTCAAGTATTAACAAACAATTAAAAGAAAGGACAAATTATGAAAACAGAAATTATTAAAAAAAGACAAATGGAGTTGCTGGCAAGACTAAAAGAATTTATAAAAACTACAGGTCATCGCCCAACAAATAAAGACAAATTTAGAGGACTCAAGACAATTACTGATCTAAAAAGATCACCAGAAAAGATCTTGATTTCTGAATTAAAAGAATTAATATTTTCAAATAAATATTCTGGAGGTTCTAAAAGATCTAACTCTTTGATAAAAGAAAAAGTAGAAAGAGTTTTAATATTTATAGAGCAAAACGATAGAATTCCAGAAACAAAAACAATAGATAAAAATGAAAAATA
>CACZOQ010000025.1 GCA_902782835.1 uncultured Erysipelotrichaceae bacterium
GATAGTTTGTACTTTATTAACATTCATTTGCTGGGGAACTGCCGATCTCTTTTATAAGATAGGTAATAGAGGAGAAGGTGAATATAATCATTTAAAGACAGGCATTTTAGTTGGGCTTGTTATGGGAATCCACGCAACCATATATTGGCTTATAATAAAAGTCGATATTCATCTGATTGATGTCATAAAATATCTACCAGTATCTCTTCTTTATATAACGAGTATGGTGATTGGATATAGAGGACTAAAATACTTAGAACTATCGATTTCTAGTCCTATTCAGAATACTAGTGGAGTAATTACTGCCTTATTATTTATAATTTTTTTTAAAGAACAATATGATTTTCCATTTTATATTGCACTATTATTCATCTTTATAGGTATTATCTCAATCTCTTTATTAGAAATAAAAGATAAGAAGAAAGAAAGAAAGAATTATAAAAGAAAGAATACTGCCAAAAAAGTCATAACCCTTACCATCTTTTTTCCGCTTATGTATTGTTTACTAGATGGTGCTGGAACATTTTTAGATGGAATTTATTTAGATAAAATGGAATTAATTAGTGAAGGGGCCTCTCTCATTGCTTATGAATATACATTTGCATTCTATGGATTAATTACATATCTATATTTACGAAAAAAGAAAGAACCATTCCATATTTTAGCGGAAAAGCCAAAACTAGGAGCAGCTATCTTTGAAACTGGCGGAGAGTTTTTCTATGTATTTGCCATGAGTGGAAATGCAACAGTAAGTGCTCCGATAATAGGAAGTTATTGTATTTTATCAATGATTTTATCTAGAATTGTTTTAAAAGAAAAACTAACAATCAAAGAATACTGTGGAATCATACTCGTTTTATTAGGAATCATAATACTAGCTTTCATGGATGTTTAAAAAGTGTAAATCAAATTGGTTTACACTTTTTAATTGTTGAATTTTCTAGTATACTGATAATAGGGTGAGATATATGAAAATACTCGCAAGTGACTTTGACAATACAATTTATTATCTAGATAATCCGGAGAAAAATAAACAGAACTTTGAAGCAATCAGAAATTTCATTGCAAAAGGAAATATTTTTTGTATCATCACAGGAAGAAATTATACAGATTTAAAAAAAATATTAACGGATAATAATATTCCGTATTCTTATTTAATATGTGAAGATGGAGCTAAAATTTTTAATAATATGGATTATTGTATAGAAACGGTATTATTAGAAGAAAAAGAAATAAAGGAAATCATTCCAATTCTAGAAGAAAATGATTGGGATTATTATTTAGATGATGGATATAATGAAACGACATATTGGAAAGATTGTGTGAAAATAGTAGTAAATTGTACCAATGAAGAAAAAAAGAAAATGATTGTTGATACAATTCAACAAAAGGTGAAAGTACATATATATGCAAGTAGATTTCATGTAAATATTATTCATAAATCAGTCAATAAAGAAAGAGCTTTAAAGAAATTATTTAATTTAGAAGGCTTAGATTTTAATTCATTGTATGTAATCGGAGATAATGATAATGACTATGAAATGTTGAAATCATTCCAAGGAGCTATTATAAAAAAACATCATAAAATACTAGATGAATTAAAAAAAGAAGAATATGAAACATTAAAAGATTATATTCAAATATTAATACAAAAGTAATGATAATCATTGCAATGAAAAATAATTAATTATATAATACAAATAGAATAGATTGTAGGATGGAAGTGTTGAAAGTGAAAAAAAAGAAAAAGAAAGTATTTGCCAAAAAGAAGGGTTTTACTTTAATTGAATTACTAGGTGTTATTGTAATTATAGGTATTTTATCAATTGTATCTATTTCATATGCATACCGTTTAATTAATCGCGCTAAAAATGAATCAACAGAACAACAGGAAAGAAATGTTTCTATGGCTGCAGAGAGTTACTTCCAAGCCAATCGTGATTTACTTCCAAAATCAATAGGAGAAACAACTTCCATATCAATTTCTAATTTATTAGATGCAAAATACTTAAAAAAAGAAGTTGAAAAC
>CACZOQ010000026.1 GCA_902782835.1 uncultured Erysipelotrichaceae bacterium
ACAATTGATTTCATAATAGAACCTCTCTACTTCATTAATCGATTTTTAATTTCTCGTAAAAAATCTTGTAATATAGGATAATAAACACTATTCTTACGAATCGCATAACAAATTTCTCTTCTTGGAAGTTCAGGATTTGTTGGGATAATTTCAAAATCAGAAGCAAAATCTTTAGGAATTAATCCAATCCCTAACCCTCTTTTCACATACTCCGTAATTAACCAATCCGTATTAATAACATATTTAGGAGCAAAATCCTTCCCTTTTTCTTCTAAATAAGAAGACAACAAACTAGAAGACACAGCATTTTTTTCTTTACAAATTAAAGGATAAGAAGCAATATCTTCTAAAGGAAGAACATCTGGATATTGTGATCGATCCTCACCTCGTACTATAAATACATCCTCGACTTGTCCCAAACTTTGAACTTGTATATCGGAATACTCTTGCATAGTTTTTTTATAGTTCAAAAGGACTAAGTCACTTTCACCATCTCGTAATTTAGAAAAAGCAATATCATAACGTTTCGTATCTACTTCAAAACGAATATTAGGATGGGTTTTAGAAAAAGACTCAATCACATCCAACAAAACAGATTGAATAATAGAATAATTGGCAATTACACGAATCGTATATTCATAATTTTTCTCTTTCAAATGATACTTTTTCTCAATACAATCTAAAGCTTCTACAGAAGATTTAATCTCCTGATATAAAGCTTCCCCTTCATCTGTTAATTCAATTCCTCCAGAAGATTTATAAATTAAAGTAACTCCCAATAATCCTTCTAAATTCTTAATATGACGAGTAATCGCAGGTTGACTAACCAATAACTCATTAGCAGCTTTTGTAATACTACGGTTCTTACATACATAGTAAAATATTCTGTATAAATCAAAACTAATATTCATAGAATCAGCTCCCTATATCTATTATACCAAAAACAAAAAAAAGATTATAAAAATCTTTTTTAAACTAATTTACCCATAATTAATAAATTATAACGATAAGACTTTTCATAATAATTAGGATCCATCGAACAAGTTTGTAAAATAAGGATCTTATCATTAGAATTTACAGAAACACCAGTATCATATTCCGATAAACTCTTATACCAATTGATGGTTTCTCCCCACTCATCATCTGAATAATTCATTCGATGAAAGTATTCTAAGCCTTCACTTTCTTCACTGTCTGCAACAGAAACATAAACAGAAAAAATTTCATATTGATAAGTAACTCCTTGATAAACAACCTGAATCATTCGGTTATTAGCAAAAAATACAGGATTATTATGATATCTTTGTAAAGCTTGAAATGGTCCATTACCGGCTAAAGTACTATGGGCATAAACAATAGTCTTACGACCTGTAAAGTCATTTCTAAAATCAACATAAGGAACTCCAATACCATCATAATCACCATTTATATTATGATTTAAATAAAAATGATCTGCATTCACATCTTTTAATAAATTCTTATACAATACATTTTGAATTGCAATATGATCCCCAACTGGCTCCTCTACTACAACAGCATCCGTTTTAGGAGTTATTTGAGAGGCTTGAGTCTCTTCCGGTAATAAAACAGGTACTTCAAAACCAATAACATGAGTATCCTCTAAAACAGGATCAGAAATCACATTATTATTATTCTGAATCCCTACATAAGAAAGAGTTTTAGATTGTACCGTATTCATATATCCAAAAGTACAAAGTAAAACACAGAAAAAAGTCATACTAAATTTTAAGAAAAACTTTCCACTATTTTTAACCATAACCTAACCCCCATTAGTGGCTACATTATACTACAAAATAGGAGTATTGTCAACAATATCAACATTTTAAAAGAAGTATAACAATACTTCTTAATAATGATTCTGACAAAATAGACGAATTTGCTAGAGAAGAACACGATCATCTTCTATCTAACAAAAATAGGAATTATATAATCACTTAAAGGAAAACCAACAGACTGCGCAAGCAGTAGCAACTCTTCATCACTCGCTTGTTCAACTGCCTTTCTATCAAAAGAAGCAGCCCCAAAATGACCAACAAAAAATGCTCCGTCAAAGAAATCTAACAAATCTGCTCTCAAACGTTCATAATCATATGTAACATTATCCTCTTCCATAAACTCATTCCTTTCTTTCGGCTTATTATAACACAAAAAAGGAAATATCCAAGACATTTCCTTATGAAAGAGACTCCATAATCTCTTTAGCAGCTTTTTTACCAGCTTCCATTGCTAAAATAACAGTGGCAGCTCCAGTTACTGCGTCTCCTCCTGCAAACACAGAGTCAAGTGAAGTTTTTGTACCTTCCACAACAATTAACCCTTTATCACTTAACGCAATATCACTATCTTTTAAAGCCCCATGATTAGGACTAGTTCCTAAAGCCATAATCACCATATCACAATCTACGGTATGAAGGGAATCTGGATCTTCTGTAACACCTCTTCTACCATCTTCTCCCGCTTCACCTAAAATCATATTGACAACTTTCATTCCCACAACATTATTTTTATCATCCGTAAGAATTTCCACCGGATTTTTCAAAATATCAAAAACGATTCCTTCATCAACAGCATGTTCTACTTCCATTTTACGAGCAGGTAGTTCTTCCAAACTTCTACGATACATAATATGAGCATCCACACCAAGTCTCTTAAGAGAACGAACTGCATCCATAGCAACATTTCCTCCACCAATTACATAAGCAGTTTTTCCTTTTTTGATAGGTGTTTTAGCCTCTTCCTGATATCCTCCCATTAAGTTAATTCTCGTGAGTACTTCATTAGCAGAGAATACTTGATTAGCATCTTCTCCAGGAATCCCCATAAACTTAGGAAGTCCGGCACCAGTTCCTAAAAATACAGCATCATATTGTTGTTGTAAATCAGCAATAGTAAGAGCATTTCCTATAGGAACATCACATTTGATTTCCACTCCTAATTTTTTTAAACTATCGACTTCTTTTTGAACAATAGATTTAGGTAAACGGAACTCAGGAATTCCATATGTAAGAACCCCGCCAGCTTTATGTAAAACTTCATAAATAGTTACATCATAACCTGCCTTAGCAAGATCACCAGCACACGTTAATCCAGCAGGTCCACTACCCACAATTGCTACTTTTTTACCAACCTTTTCTGCTGGAACAACAGAATTAAATTGATTAATAATAGCTTGATCGGCAACATATCTTTCCAAAGAACCAATGGAAATAGCTTCCCCTTTGATTCCTTTTACGCACATAGATTCACATTGTTTTTCTTGAGGGCAAACTCGTCCACAAACAGCTGGTAAAGAAGAAGAACGAGAAATAACTTCATAAGCTTTCTTTAAATCTCCTTCTTTGATTCCTTTGATAAACTCTGGAATCATAATATTAACAGGACAACCCTTCATACAACGAGGATTTACACATTGTAAACATCTTGACGCTTCCTGTAAAGCCTCTTCATCATTATATCCAAATTCTACTTCTTCAAAATTGGTAACACGTACATCAGCATCTTGAAGTCTTCCCTTTACTTTTGAATCATTCATGGTTCTTTCCTCCTTGTAGTCTTTTTTTCATTAATTCCCATTTTTCTTGTTCTTCTTCTTTATAAATACTCATTCTCTTTAAAGCTAAATCAAAATTAACTTTAAAGCCATCGAATTCTGGTCCATGAATACAAGCAAACTTAGGCTTACCATCAATTTCACAACGACAAGCACCACACATTCCACTTCCATCAACCATTAAAGGATTCATACTAACAATCGTTGGAATATTATACTTTTTAGTTAATTCAACAACATTTTTCATCATAATAACAGGCCCGATGGCAACTACAATATCATAATCCTCAATATTACTTGCTAAAATATCTGTAACAAAACCTTTTGTTCCAAAAGATCCATCATCCGTTGCATAACGAATTTTACTAACAACTTTTTCAACTTTATCACGAATTAATAACAAATCAGCCGATCTAGAACCATAAATGACATCTACATTAAAACCATGTTCTTGTAAATATTTAACTTGTGGATAAACAGGAGCTATTCCCACACCACCTGCAACATAACAAATTCTTTTCCCCTTATAAGCATCTGGATCCTTACAAATTTCATTAGCGTTACCCAAAGGTCCTGAAACACTAAAAATCTTTTGTTGAACAGTGGTTAATTCTTCAGTAGAAGCTCCAATCACTTGATAAATTAACCATAAAAGACCTTTTTCACGATCATAATCATAAATCGTTAAAGGAATTCTCTCACTATCTTCCTTAGCCATTACAATAACAAACTGACCAGGCATACACTTTTCAACAACGAGTGGTGCCTCCACTAACATCTCATATGAATTTGAACTGATTTTTTTATTATATACTACTTTATACATACATATCACCTATCCTTATCCTACATTACTATTTTAAACAGAAAACAATGAAGTATCAAGACTTTTTCTGGTTTTTTTGACTGAACTTTTGAATGATTCGAATCAACAAATTCCAGATTGTCATAATATACTTATGATTAACCGTAAATAGAAAATATACAATCCCTAACAAAATAATAGGAAGACGAAATGTAAAAAACATAACCAAACAAGTTGCTAAAGAAACATATTTCGTCATCGCTAGATTTCTTTTATAACCAAATAATGTTAACAAAAATAACATGATTAACAAGAAATATGTAAAGGAGTCTAATCGACTTCCTAACCTAGGATTCATAACTTTATAAATAATAATCGATAGAACACTAAGTATAAATATAACAATCGTAAAAAGAAAAGCAAATTTTAAGAATTTTTCATCCTGATAATCATTCTGTAATTCTAAAATAGGACCCGATTCTACAACTTTCTTAGTATTTTTTTCTTCTTTTTTAGGTTGTTCCACAACAATATTCTTAGCCAAATCTTCTTCTGTTAATCGTAAGATGGGTTCCCATTTTTCCCCGTATGAATGAACAACAACACCACAATAGAATTCTAAGGAAGGATCTTGTAAGTCCTCTTTTATTTTAGAAGAATGTACAATGGCCTCTTGTACAACTTGTTCATCATAATGAAAATTAATTCCTTTATAAAAAACAATTTTATGGTTCATAATAAATCCACGAACAACATCCTCAAAAACATTTGGATCTTTGCCTAGCGACAAATACCATTCTCGATGATCCATAGTACTATTATCCAAATAGAGAACTTGATTATCTAAAATCATGAATAAAACCCGTTTATCCATACCATCACCTACTATAAATAATTATACAAAAAAAAAGACTCTTTGACTATACTCATGACAAAAGAATTCAAGTCTATTTACAATAAAAAAAACAAGTCAAACTGACTTATTATTTTTTGTTTCCAAAACGAGAAAAAGGAAAAAGAGTCAAAGAAGTTTTACCTAAAATCTTCTTCTTAGAAAAAGCTCCAAAATATCGACTATCTAAAGAATTCGTACGATTATCTCCTAAAACAAAATACTTATTTTTCGGAACTTTAACTTTAAAATTTTCAGTATCTCCATTTCCAAAAGAATCTTTCACTTTCTTACCATTTACAAATAATTGATTATCTTTGTATTCCACTTCTTCTCCTGGAAGTCCTATCACTCTTTTTATAAGATATTCTTCCCCCTCATCTACAACAACAATATCAAAACGTTTAATATCAGAAAAATGATATCCTACAATATTTAAAATCATAATGTCACCATCATGAAGAGTCTTCATCATACTTTCTCCATTAACTTTAATAGGAGAAACAATAAACTTTTTAAAAAGAAGAACTAATACAATCGCTAAAATATAAGAAAAATATTCTTTTAAAAAATGACGAAATTTACTATTTCCTGACTCACTCATAAAACACACCTACAAAAAATAAGGCTCTGGGCCTTATTATTGTTGTCCTCTTTCTTTAATACGGTATCCTCCAACCATTCCTTTAAGGAATGTAAGTTTTGCACGTCTAACTTTACCTCTACGAACTACTGTAATACTTGCAACCTTTGGAGAATGAATTGGGAAAGTTCTTTCGACTCCAACTCCACTTGACATTTTACGAACAGTAAAAGTTTCAGAAACACTTCCACCACAACGAGCAACTACAACACCTTCGAAAGCTTGAATACGTTCTCTTTTACCTTCAATAATCTTAACGTCTACTCTCACCGTATCTCCAACACGGAATTCAGGAATGTTAGGATTCATCTGTTTTTCATTAATTATATCGATAACATTCATATTCTAAGTCTCCTCTCTAAATATATTTTTTCAAATGATCATAATCAATAAGATAAGCGGATCATTCCACTAGACGAATAAAATTATATCACAAATTACAGAAAAAGCAAGAAAATAAAACGATTTTTAAACAAAAAGAAGATGATTAATCTTCTTCTACCATAACTCCTCGAATATCAGTCTTTATTGTATCATCAATATTATTTGATACAAAAACATACAGAAAGAGTACAATAACAACAACAAATAATACAATTAAATATGAGAAATTCTTAGATCCTATAAAATCCATCCGATTCAACCTCCCATTAATCCGATTCTTTTAAAACATATTTAAATAGTTTTTCATCATCTTCTACAATAAACTCACTCTTAATATCATTCACACGAGAATAGATGATAGGTTTTTCTAATAAATCACGAACATCTAATAACTTATTAAAATCATCTAATTTAATAATTTCTTTCGCCAAATTAGATTCATAACCATCTCTTGCGACAACTATTATTCTATCATATTCTTGCAAAATGTGGGATAATTTTTCTTGATATTTACTTCTTCTGCTCATAACTTTCCATACCAATTTTGTAATTCGGTATACAAACACTAAACAGAAGAGCATAAAGACAGAGGCAATAATAATACAAAGAATACTATAATCATTCCAGATTGTTTCAACAACTTCTACTTCTCGATTATTATTAGAAAGTGCTCTTTTTGACACTTTATAGTAAGCATTATTAATAGGGAACACAACAGATGCAACATTTCTCGTTTCAGTATTTTCATCTAAATATAAAATCAATTCCACATCAGCTGAAGTTTGTAAAGCATAACGACTACAATACTCCATAACAGCTGAATAATATTTTTGATAATTAAGAGAAACGTCTTCATCAATAATAATAGAATCTTGCTCATTCGTAATAGCTGTACGATCCTTAATCGTATCTTCATTCTTATATAAAACTTGAGTAGGATCTTCTATATTATAAATCTTTGTCACTGCAATGATATGATAAGCTAAATCATAACGAATATCTTCAGAAAACTGAACTTTATATTGAAAAGAAGTATTAATATGATCCGTTGCTTTTGATTCATATTCTAAGTCTTCTCCTAAACAATTTCGACTACTTGGATCAAAACATACCTGATAATGAATATTACTATTCTCATCATATTGGATTGTTTTCTTTGTATTAGAATGAAAAGCAGAAAAAACCAAGAAGCAAGAACTAGAGAACAACAAAACAATCAAGAATAATAATATAAAAACTCTAGCTTCGAAACTAAAATGAATTTTTTTAGTAACCGGATAAGTAACAGTACCAGAAGTAATCTTCTTCTTTTTATCCATCTCATTTGGTGAAAAATATCTTTCATCAAAAACAGAAACAGGATTTGGTACTGGTTTTTCTTTTTCTTTTTTATCTGTTTTAGCAGTTTTCTCATCATTCACTTGAGATATAGGTTGCTCATTCTCTTTTGGTTTTTCTTCCACTGCTTGAACAGATATAGAATCTAAATGTTTCTCTACATTTTGTTCTTCCCTCACTGGTTTATCAGAACCATCAGGAACAGAAGAAACATCTTTTTTTTCGGTTTTTAAATCATCCATTGTAACAAAATTGAATTTATTCAATGCAACTTCCTCTTTATTCTCAGTACTCATATATTCACCATCCATAGAATCTATAAAAGGTTAAACCACTAGGTAGAACATCACACCTTCTACCCTAATATAGTAAAGTATAACATACTTTTTTTAGAAAAAGAAGAGAAAAAAAGAAAAAAACCAAATTTGGTTTTCTTATTCTTTTACAAATATTAAATCTACATCTAGATTATCAATCATAACAGACTCTTCAGATAATACTTTAGAAGTTTTTGGATATTCAACCGTTAATTTTACCTGTTTAGAAGAATTTTCTAATAAAGAAATATCTTTTTCTAATTCAGATCCATCTTCATTAGACAAACGATAAGTTAGATTTTGACATACTGCAGTTTCGTCACTTTTCTTTAAACCATTACATCTAGGAATACTTTTTACAATATCAGATAAACGTGCAGGCATATTACCATCATTTACAACTTGAAAAGAAAACGTAACAGAATCTCCAGGCTTTTTTAATAAAACATTATAATCTGTTAAAATCGTATTAGAAAACTTTGGCAAAGTATAACTAGCAGAGCCAACAACGCTTGCGGATAAATCTTCAAAATGAACATCCCAACGATTTCCTTTTGCTAAAGAAAAACCATATTTTTGATAAAAAAGAAAAGCCGCAAAACCAACAATAAGGATTGCTGCAAGCACCTCAACAAATGCTGATTTTCTTGTTTTTTTACCCATAAAAATCACCCTACCTAGATAAATAATAACATAAAAAAAAGAAAATGTATACATTTCTTTTATTTACTTCGATTATTTTCTTTTTTTTTGTCATAATAATACTTTTGTATTTCAATCAATCGATTTTCTGCAGCTTTTTTTAATGATAGAAGTTGCTTAGACATCATTTCTAATTCCTTTTTCTTTAAATACGCACGATATTTATTCTTAATTTCTAAGCGGAATTTTTCAATTTGATTTAAAACAATACGACAAGATTCCCCACTATCATCATCATCCACTAATAATTCCGTCAAATAAGCAATCATTTTTCGATATTGTTGCATGACTCTTCTGCTTACTAAAGGATAAGCCAATACAGGATTCATAACTTGAATTCTGTATACTTCGGTATCTTGAATGATAAATTTTTTTTGCGGGGATCCCATTAAAAATCCTTCAACACAATTTAGTTCGCTTTGATTTTGAAAGCGACATTTATTTTTAAATCCTTTTTGAACAGCAAATATCATATTATCACCTACTCATTAAATAAATCCGGCCGATTTTCTTTTGTTAATCGTATACTTTCCTGTAATCGATACTCCTCAATCTTTTTGTGATCTCCTGAAATTAATACTTCTGGCACTTCCATTCCTTCAAATACCCTTGGTTTCGTATACGTAGGATAATCTAATAATTGATTTTGAAAAGAATCATTCAAATGAGAATCTTCTGTAATAACGCCTGGTAAAAGTCTCACAATAGAGTCCACTAAAACCATTGCAGGAACTTCACCACCCGTTAATACATAATCACCTATACTAATTTCATAATCACAAATACTCTTAATTCTCTCATCAAACCCCTCATAGTGACCACAAATCAAAATCAGATGTTTCTCACTGGACAATTGATAAGCCATTTTTTGCTGATAAGT
This sequence comes from uncultured Erysipelotrichaceae bacterium, assembly GCA_902782835.1. Taxonomy (GTDB): domain Bacteria; phylum Bacillota_I; class Bacilli_A; order RF39; family UBA660; genus UBA3789. Next base: position 9,533 of record CACZOQ010000026.1, read on the forward strand.
TTTACCGGCTGGGGTTAATAATATAACTTTAGACTGATCCGTTTTTAAACTTCTTACACAATCAAAAATAGGTTGGCAAGTAAGTACCATACCCGCTCCTCCACCATATGGAGTATCATCTACTTTTTGATGAGGATCTTTTGAAAAATCACGAAAATTAATGATATGAATTTCAACTTTTTGAGAATCAATGGCTCTTTTTAAAATAGATTCTTGAAATACACCATCAAACATATTAGGAAATAATGTTAAAATATCAATTTTCATATACTCACCTATTCCATTCCATCCAATAATTTTACATAAATTTGTTTTTGATTTTTATCAATTTTTTGAACCATAGGAGAAAAAAATGGAATTAATACTTCTTTATCAAAAACAACTCTTAAAATTTTATTTGACTCACTTGCCATAAAGATTTCTTGAATATAGCCTTTCTTTCCATCTTCAGAAATTACTTCAAATGATATTAAATCTTCATCTAATATTTCTTGATCCGATAAAGAGATGTCTTTTTTAAAACAATATACTTTTTTCTTTAATAAAAATAATACTTCATTAATATCTTGATAATCATCTAAAGTAACCATATCAAACTTTTTATGAACACGATAACTACGAATCTTATATTCTTTTTGATCTATAACAAGAGTATGTCCAACCATAAATACTCGATCTTTAAAAGGAAAATCACTAAGGATTCGTAACTCTCCCCTAATTCCATGGGTTGAAACAATAGTACCAATAAATGTTAAATCATTCATGTGATCGCCTCAATTCATATAATAATATACTACAAGCAACTCCAACATTCAAACTTTCAACCTTAGAATCCATTGAAATATACAAATTTTTATCACAATACTCTTGTATTTCTTTTCTTACACCGTTTCCTTCATTTCCTACGATTAAACAAAATTTTTGTTTTTCTTCAGTCGACAACGTTTTTACATCTACCCCATGAACAACATTAGTTCCATAAATTGGGTATCCTTTTGCTTTTAAAGATTGAATTGCTTCATAAGAATTTATAGAAACAATAGGTATATGAAAAAACATACCTTGAGTTGATCTTAAAACCTTCGGATTATATAAATCAACCGTATGCTCTGACAATAGAATGGTATCAATTCCAAATGCAACACTACTTCGAATTATAGTTCCTAAATTACCAGGATCTTGTATTTCATCTAAAAGTAAAACACGATTCCCATAAGAATCTTTTTCATCTCTCTTATGGCAGAGTGCAAAAATCGTACTAGGAGTATCCATTGTTGATATTTTTTTCATAACATCAGAACTAACATAGCTATAAGGGACATCAAAAGGACAATCTTCTCCTTCTAATAAAAATAATTCTATTATAAGCTGAGCTCGATAGGCTTCTTCAACCAAATGACTCCCTTCAACAATAAAAGTATTTGTTAAATCACGATACTTTTTCTTTTGTAATTTCACCAAACTCTTAACTGTTTCATTTTCTAAACTTCTAAGAACCATTAAAACTCCTTCATTTCTTCTCTATATTTTTTATAATTGGGCATATTCTTTTCTACTAGACTCCAAAAAGAGTGAGAATGATCTCCATAAACCAAATGACTCATTTCATGAACAATCACATAATCTAGATAAGAAACATCTCTCTTAATCAATTCAAGATTTAAAGTAATGTCATGCGTACGAATATTACATACTCCCCAGCGGCTTGTCATCTTTCGTATACGCAAAGTGGGATATGGTATTTTCTTTGTAAAATTTTGATAATGATAATCCAACCGTTCTGAGAATAGTTTCTTCGCTTGTTTCCTGTACCATTTATCAATATCAAAATTATGATTCATATACACTTTATCGTCTGTAAAAGAGATTCCTTCCTGATCAGAATATATAACAACATACTGTTTCCCTAAAAAGAAAAATCCTTGATTATTCTTAATTTTTGTTTCTTGAAAATCAATCATTTTACAAATATGACTATAATGTTCCCAAATAAGATTTTCAATCGAACGCATAGAAGTAAAAAAATTAGTAGTAACAGTGACTTTTAAATCTTTTTTGACACGAATATAAGTATTCTTCTGCCCTCTTTTTTTCTCAATGACAACATCATAATCCCGATTGTTATACGTAAGTTGCATAATATCACCACTTATATTTTACAATATAATAAGAAAAAATGAAATGCTTACCAATAAAAACAAAAAAAGAGAAGCTTCTAAAAACTTCCTTTTTCTTCTGTAAAAGATTCCAAATGATAAGAAGTAGAATCAATTTTAGCAACTTCTCGATTAATCTTTTCTTTGATCTTTCGAAATTCATCAATTGATAATTTTTCCTTTATATTCTCACCAATTATAATCAATATAATAAAAATAGAATAAATAAAAAAGAAAAATGGTTAAAAAACCATTTTACTTATCTCTTAATTCTGCTTTATAAGTGGAAGAAACTTTCTCAATTATTTTATTAAACACAGTCATGACTTCTTCATCTGTTAAAGTACAATCCATTCCATTAAATACCAAATTAAATGCAACACTCTTTTTACCGACAGTCACATTTTCTCCTTCATATACATCAAATACATGAACTTCTTGTAATGTTTTATTAGCTGCTTTTTGAATGGTTTTCATAACTTCCGCAACTTCCACATTTTTATCGAGAATAAAAGCCATATCTTTTTGAATACTAGGATATTTAAAAGCTTCTTTATATTTTAATTTACTAGTATGATCATATAAAGAATCTAAATTCATTTCCAAAACATAGATATCTTGTTTTGTTTTATTAGGATGTACTTTTCCAACGATTCCAATTTCTTTTCCATCTAAAACAATATGTGCCTGCACTCCTGGATGCAAATCAGAACAATTGCTTCTTACAAATGAATATCGTCCATTATAACCCATATAACATAAGACATTTTCAATAATTCCTTTTACAAGATAGAAATCAACCATAACATCTTTCTTCCAAGTGTTCATTAAATAACTTCCTGTCATTAAACCACCTATTTTAGTAGTTTCCTGATAGTTTATATCATATGTTTTTGCAATTTCATAAATAGAAACATCCTTAACTCCACGAGCTTTATTATATTCATAGACATTCATTAAAGAAGGAATTAAAGTCGTACGAACAACACTCTTATCTACACTCATTGGGTTTGGTAAAATCACTGGCTTCTTATCTTCGTAGACGAAATCTTTTGCCATTTCTGGACTAACCAATGTATAGGTTTTTACTTCTGTAAGACCTAAACTACGAAGTCTTTTAGATACCATTTTACGATACTTAACATCTCCTATATATTCTCCTCTACGTATAGGAACATTTGGTAAAGAAGATTGTAAATTATTATATCCATATAATCTACCAATTTCTTCTGCAATATCATTAACATTCGCATCTATATCTAATCTACGTCTTGGAATAGTAACTTCAAAAATACCTTTCTTAACTGTATAAGGGAAATCAAGCCTTTCCAATTCTATTTTCATATCATCTTCTGAAATAGTAATTCCTAATATTTTATCAACATCTTCTGGTCGGAAAGAAAGTTTCTTCTCTTCATGATTTTCAAAATCCACTAAAACATAACCATCTAATACTTCTGCACCAGCATATTTTTCTAATAAATGACAAGCTCTCTTACTAGCCATTTCCGTATATTCATAAGAAAGACCTTTACCATAACGAATGCTAGCTTCACTAGGAAGATTTAAGCGACGAGAAGTCGTACGAATTCGAACAGGATCAAAAATAGCAGATTCGATTAAAATATTCTTAGTAGTCTCATCCACTTCTGTATTTTCTCCACCCATAACACCTGCAATACAAACACTTTTCTTACCATCTGTAATAACGATGTCATCTTCTTCTAAAACTCTTTCTTTGCCATCCAAAGTAATAATCTTTTCATCTTTCTTTGCATCACGAACAACAATTTTATTACCAAGTTTATCTTTATCAAAGAAGTGAAGTGGTTGACCAAACTCTAACATTACATAATTAGAAATATCAACAACATTATTAATTGGCCTCATACCAGCAGCAAGTAAACGTCTTTTAATGAAATCGGGGCTTTCACCTATTTTGACATTTCGAACTTCTCTTGCCATATAATAACTACAATTCTTAGATTTTACTTCTAATTGAAAATGATCTTCAATCGTATCTTTAATCGTTTTAAATTCTAGACTCGGTAAAGTTACTTTACGATTTAGAATACATGCAATTTCATAAGCAAATCCAATATGATAATAGCAATCATTATTACGATGTTTATGAATATCTAAATCGTATAAAGTATCATCTAATCCTAAATAAACAAGCGGATCTTCTCCAACAGGAGCTTTCTCATCCATTTCATGAATACCTTTAGCATAATTTTCTTCATTTTTTTCTTCTAACCCCAATTCAAATAAAGCACACATCATACCAAAAGATTCAACACCACGAATTTTACTTTTCTTAATTTCAAAATTGCCTGGAAGAACTGCTCCTACTTGTGCAACAATAACTTTTAAACCTTCACGAACATTAGGGGCGCCACAAACAATTTGTAATGTTTCTTTTCCAATATTAACTTGACATACATGTAAATGATCACTATCAGGATGTTCTTCTACTGTTTTAATTTGACCAATCACCAAAAAATTAATGTGATGCGTAACAACTGCTTCAATATTAATACCAGCCTTGGTAATTTTCGTTGCTAACTCATGAACATCCTGATCCTTTATATCGATGTAGTCTCCTACCCAATTTAAACTTATCATTATTCTTCATCCTCCCTATCAAAAGTACCAGTTTCTCTTAAATCAGCATTATAGAATATACGAATATCATTAATACCATATTTCATCATAGCAAGTCTCTCTGCCCCAAAACCGAAAGCAAAGCCACTCCAAACTTCAGGATCATAGCCACTCATTCGTAAAACATTTGGATGAACAACGCCTGCCCCAACAACCGTTACCCAACCAGTATGTTTACATACGGGGCATCCTTTTCCATGACAATTCACACAAGTAATATCAACCTCAACAGATGGCTCTGTAAATTGATAATAACTTGGTCGAAAACGAGTTTCTACATCTTTTCCAAATAAACGTTTAAATAAAACATCCATTGTTCCTTTTAAATCAGAAAGAGAAATATCTTTATCCACCAATAAACCTTCTATTTGCATAAATTGATGAGAATGACTAGCATCATCATCATCTCTACGATAGGTTTTTCCAGGGCAAATCATTCGAATAGGAACTTTTCCTTCTCCTTTTAGCATCGTTCGAACCTGAACAGGAGATGTCTGACTACGCAAAAGAATTTCCTCACCTTCAATATAAAAAGTATCTTGAGCGTCTCTAGCAGGATGACCTTTTGGAATATTTAACATTTCAAAATTATATCTGTCTTCTTCAATTTCAGGGCCATCTACAACATCATATCCCATAGACATAAATACTTCTTCTACTTCTTCAATCAGTTTTTCTAGAATATTAGGAGCTCCTATTTCTACTTTAGTAGATGGTAAAGAAATATCAATGGCTTCCTCTTCTAATCGTTTATTCAATTCTTCTTGATCTAATTTTTCTTTTTGAGAGTCATAATAATGATTAAATTTTTCACGAAGTTCATTAACCTTCATTCCAAATTCTTTTTTTTCTTCATTTAAAACATTCTTTATTTCTCCATTTAATTCTGTAATAAGACCTTTTTTCCCTAAATATTTTACTTTTAAATCATTTAATGATTTTAAATCAATCTCTTCTTTTAAGTCTTTTTCTAAAAGATTCTTTACTTCTATTATTTTTTTATTTTCCATAAACTAATACCTCTCTTTCAATTCATTCATACTCTTTACTTTCGTAAAAGTATTTGGGTGTTTTTCCTCTGGATCAAATAATATAGAATCCAATCCATATAGTCTTGGTCCAATATAATCCTTGTAAATATCATCTCCAATAAAAACACATTCTTTAGGAATATAACCTCCAATAGCTCTCTTATAAGCTTGCTGATGTGGTTTTAAACATTGATCTCCTGAATAAATATCATCAAAATACTCTAACAATCCACATTTTTTTAATCGAACTTTTTGAGCTTCTCCAAACCAATTTGTAGAAACCACCAAACTTTTTCCATGATCTCTTAGATAGGATAATAATTCAAAAGTCCCTTTCGAAATCTCATCTTTCTCTAAAGTCCCACTTTCAATCCAACCTTGAATAATACTAGGAGTAAAAGGCAAACCACTTTTATCTCTTAAATAAAGACTTAACATTTCCTGTTCATAAAAAAGATATCGATTTTCATAATCATCCAAATATTTTCCAATGAACGGAACAAAATCTTGACTTCGTTCTCCAAAAATGCTTTTAAAATAGTCAGCTTCTCTTCTATAAGAACATGTTACTAAAGTCCTATCCATATCAAAAATAAAACGTTTTTTATCCATAACTCCCTCCAAAAAAAGAACTATGATATAAGGACGAATTGCTCGCGGTACCACCTTATTTCATAGTTCTAAACTACACACTTATTTCTTTTAACGCAAGAATGACGCTTATGATTCATAAGAACTCCTGGAGTGAACTTCATAAAACTCTCTAATCTATTTTCACCAACCATAGACTCTCTACTTAGATACATTCTACTACTTTTTCCAATCAACATCGATATGCTTATTATAACACACTTTTATTAAAAGTATATCTTTTTTAGAAAAAAGAATTACTAAACAGTAAGTAATTCCTCTTCTTTTTCTTTTAATTTTCCTTCAATTTTTTTATTATACTCATTAACAGAATCTTGAATTTCTTTTTCCATTCTTTTTTCTTCATCTTCAGGTAAATCCGATTTTTTAACATCTTCTAAAGCATCATGGCGAATATTTCGAATAGAAACCTTAGCTTCTTCTGCTAAAGCTTTTACTTGTTTTGCTAATTCTCTACGTCTTTCTTCAGTTAATTCTGGAATTACAATTCGAATTGTCTCACCATCATTTCCTGGTGTATATCCCAAATTAGAAGCCAATATAGCCTTTTCAATAGCACCCAAAGAACTCTTATCAAATGGTTTAATTAATAATTGACGAGCTTCTGGCACAGAAATAGTTGCAAGTTGTTTAAGAGGAGTCATACTACCATAATATTCAACCATTACTCCATCTAAACTAGAAGGATTTGCTCTACCTGCTCGAACAGTAGTAAATCTTTTCTCTAAATTTTCAATTGCTTTATCCATTTTTTCAGAAACTTCTAATAATATCATATCACTATCCATCTCATCATCTCTCCTTAAAAATATTATAAACTATATAGATGAATAAATAAAGATTAATCCTCTAATTTTTCAATATCATTTTTGATAGAAGTTTTCCGATTCTTTCTACGAAAATAAAAGATAACAATTGCTACTATAATAAACAATTCTATAATAGCAAAAACCATGTAACTATTTCCACTCATTTTATTATCTTCTAGTAATGCTTTTGTTAAAAAGAATTTATCTCCCTTAGAAACTTCTAATTCAATTTTTCCATCTTTCACAATTAAATTTTTCATCTTTAAAGATACTTTTTTAGAAGAATTATAAGAGTATAAATAAACAGAATCTCCATCTTTAAAAGTGTCTGAAACCGGTATTCTTACTTTAGTAGTAGATGGAAAACTCTTTTGTGAAAAGCGTAAATAAATACCTTTGCGATACCCAACAATCTTATCAAACTGATCTTCATCTGGAAAACGGAATGAAATATCAGAAGTAATATCAGTAAGATTGGTTAATTGTTTTCCATCAAAAGACCATGTATAAAGAATTTCTTCTTTATCATTTTTTTGATGAAAAAGAACTTTTTTCTTAGAATCTTTAATTGCTTGTAAGTGTTTCTTAGAAATAACGTCCCCCTTATTTAATAAAATACTAATTTCTTGTTCATTATCACTTAATGCATCTTCTAAATCATTTAGAGTATATTTATTATCTTTTCGAATAACATGTAAATAATAAGTTTTTGTCGTCCCATCTTCCGCCGTAACAACAACTTCATAATTGTTTTCTCCAACTTTTAAGGAAACCTTTCCATCCCCCGTTACCTTTGCTTTGGTATCTTCTGGAGTAGCAATAATATGAATGGAATCTGTTGAATATTTAACATTTAAAGTATAATGAACATTATCAGTAGTAGTAACCTTATAATTCTCTACTTGAAATGTTTTTAACTGCGTATTATTGGATTTTCCTTCCCCACCTGTCGACGGATTCTCCTCCTGATGGGTATTATGATTATTACCAGGATTAGAAGGAGTAGGCGTTGGTGTTGGTGTTGGTGTAGGCGTTGGTGTTGGGGTAGGAGTTGGTGTTGGGGTTGGATCAGGTGTCGGTGCTGGTCTTGTAGAAACAGATACACTTGCTCCTCCCGATATGTTAGAAGTAGCACCACTTCCATTTGTTACATCACCACTCAAAGAAAGAGAAATAACTCCCTCTCCCGTAGCTGTACAATGGGCACTGAAAGAACGATTCACTTCTGACAAATCTCCAGAGTCTCCTACTTCATTGATAGCACAACCTGAAACAGGTCCACTAGCAGAAACATGAATATTCCAAGCAGCAGTAGCACTCATATTAGCATAAACCGTAAAAGAATCTCCTACATATACACTTCCCGAACTAGTAGAAAGACCTACAGAAGCTGCTGAAACATTTTGATATGAGAAAAAGCAAAAACAAAGACAGATACAAATTAAATATTTAATTTTTTTCATAATATCCTCCCCCTTACGACAATAGTCGTACACCTAATAAATGTTGACGAATTCTAAATAAATCTCCAGAATTAATCGCTTCATCTTCGTTCGTATCAGCAGCTCTCCAATATGCGCCTTCAACCGATAACACCCCTAATAAATGCTGACGGATTCTAAATAAATCCCCTGAATTTACAGCCCCATCACCATTAATATCTCCTCGAACGATATTTGTAAATTCAACCTGTAGTACATCGTTCTTATAAATCTTAGTTTTAGAACCAGTATAAATAACATCATGTTCTCCTAATTCAACTTCAATCCGATATTGATCTCCTAATAGAAAATGGCTCTTATAATCATCCAGCGTAGTAGCAATAGAAACAAAATCTACATAATTATGAATATAATCAATTTCATAATTCAATACATTATAAGAATCTCCAACAGCCCATTTAGCATATAAGATAACTACATCTTCATTACGAGTCGTTAAATCTTTGACATTCGCCCCATTAGAGAAACAAGATCCATTGCCATCAGCTTCTGTACACCAAGCCACAAATCGATGATCTTCATTAGTAAATGTATTCATAGTTAAACTTTGAGAAACTCCATAGACAAAATTCATATCAGCCATAGTACCTTCTCCACCATTAGCAACAAAACGAACCGTATACGTATTTGGAATCCATTCTGCATACAAATGAAGATCCCCTGTCCAACCATTAAAGGCTTGCATATCATTAAAATGCTCTCCACTACCATCTGGCATTGTATTCCAACCATTATACTGATAACCTGTATAGAAATATGAATTAGGATTTAAAGTAAAGTTCTGAATAGAATTATATGTTTGAGTAATCACACTATTATTGTCATTATTAGAATGATAATAAATAGTATAAACACTTCCAGGTCCAATGGTTAACTTTGTTTCGGAATATGAATCTCCAAAGCCAGTTCTTAAATAATAAATTCCAGAAGGGATACTAGAAGATATCATAATCAAAGGATTACTATCATTTTTAGCAATTCGATTATTTTGAACCATTAAATATCCAGATACATTTTCTCCTTTTTTATTCCATAAAGAATAAGATAAACTCTGATTAGAAGGAATTCTCTTGGTATCCGTAAATAATCGAAATGAATAGTTTTGACTAGATGTATTTAATATTAAACTATCATAAACTGGTTGAATAATCACAGTATCATCCACATCAGAAGTAAAAATAGACATACTACTCTTAATGAGAGAAACACCATTTAAACTTTGGATTTTCACTTGAAAAGAAGCCTCATCTAAAATAATATTTTTAGAAGATAAATCCACTGTATAAAAACCCGGATATTCTACATAAGCAGTCGCAATATCATTATAATTATGACTTCCTGTAGAAACACTAATCGAATAATTCCCTCCAGATCCAAAAGAAAAGAATTTTACTTTTTCTAACTTTTCAGGAGTATCAATTTTTTTCTCAAAAGACTGAGTATCAGTACTATATAAATAAATCGTAAAATTATCATAATTCTTTCGATAATTATGATCCCAAGTACGTTCCTGCATAGGGGTAATAGAAGTCATAACATAAATATCATCATCTAAAGAATCATAGGCTAAAAACGAATATTGTGTACTAGATCCCCAAGAATTCTTCAACAGCCAAGCACCTGTCCCAGTTACTAGATTTTCACTACTACATTGACCAGTATTGTTAGTGTGAGTATTTCCTTCTTTACAATAAGAATAAGAATAATTATCATTCCAACCAATGATGTGCATAGCATGGCCAGCATTTTGAACACATGAATCATCCACACGAATAATATAATGATTATCGTAATTCATAGAACTACAAGAATGTCCAGGAGCTTGCGTTCCTACATAAGCTCCTCCATTATTTTGAACTAATTGTTTAATTAAAGTAATTGTATTTTGAAAATCAGATGAACTCATATCCGCATGAATTGCTGGTACACGTACACTAGAATTTACTTCATACTTTGAGTTTCCATAATTTAAAACCGCTGCCAACTCTTTTTTCGTACGAGCTGTATCAAATGGCATAACAGACTCTTCCACTAACCCTAAACCATTTGTCATCAAGACAGAAGAAGTCAAAAAATTTCCACCCGATGCTAATTCTCTCGTTCCATTTTCATTTTCATAATCTATTATTCCATTCGTACTAGATGCATAATCTAATTGTCTAGGTGAAAATAATGTTGTATTTGCATTATAAGAAGTCTGATTCTTAAGCATCAAATAACTCTCAGCTTGCTCTGAAGAGGTAAAAGCCCAACATAAATCTAATGTTTTTTGATCTTTCATCGGACTAACGTAATTTTTACCATTTACATTTCGCAAATCAAAACTAGAAGGTAAAGCTCCATCAGAATCTAACTCAACGGAATAATCAACTGTATATGTACTAGGAATATCCCCAACTTGCTCCTTCTCTTCCTCACTCAAAGATAAATATGTTATATATTTTGGATTTAAATAAGGAACATTTTCTTTTTTATTCTTTTCAGTAGAAACAATCTCGCCAGTTTCTTCATAAACTTTTTGTATAAAATTCTTAGCTTCTTTAGGCAAATAAGAATATTCTTTACTCTCTAATACATTCTCAATCGAAGTTGAGGAATAACAATAAAAAAAAGTGATGCCAACAAGTATCAAAACGAAACAAAAAGATAAAAATAAAAACCATCTTTTTTTCACCGGCACACACACTCCTATTTTTTTCATTATAACAAAAAAATAATAGAATCGTAAATACAGAAAAAAAAAGTTTACACTTATAGACTAATAAGTGCAAACATATACAATAAACGCTACAAATGCAATACACATTAAAACAAAGATAATAAGCAATAAAATCAAAATAATATTAATAATTGTAAGCCCAAGATCTTTGTCTTCCGAAGACTGTTCCTTCTTCTTTTCAACAATTGGTTGTTCTTTCTTCTCTTCAAAAAGCGGAACTTTTTTCTTAGATTTCTCTGGTTCACTCTCCGTTGTTTCTAAAGGCTGCTCCTCACCAATATTTAACTGTTTTGTATATAAATCTCTAATTTCATCTTCTAATTTATATAATCGTAATGTAGCATCCCCTACTTGCCTCTTACGAGTATTCTTTTTAATTTGACTTTTCTTTTCTTTAGAAACAGTAACGCTTCTCTTAGTCGTACCAGATACTTTTTTAGTAGATGTCGTCTTAGATGGCTTTCTCTCAGCTACTACAATGGCATCTTTTTTCTTAGAAGTTCGAGTTCTTTCTGATACTACAACCGCTTCTTTTTTTCTAGGCGTTCTAGTAGTTGATTTGACACTCTTAACTTCCTTGTCTAGTTCTTGTTTATCAATAATAGAAGTATCTTCTATATTTTTCTTTTCTTTTAATAATTTATCAAGTTGCTTGTCAAGCTTCTTAGCATTACCTCTAGCTTTAGCCATCGCACTCATCCCCTTATATGCGCTTATATTATATCAAAAAACTGCAAAAAAACAAGTAGTAAATACTACTACTTGTCAAAAACTTAGTAGGTAGTACCTCCCCATTCAACAGCCACAAACCCTTTTCTTTGAAATTTAGTAAGATTTTGTTTAGGAAGATTCACTTTATGAGGTACTTTTTTAATATGAATAACAAGTCTTAATAAAGAATCAGGTTTTGGCTGAATTAATAATTTTTGATAACTTTCTCTTTCTTCAGTTAATTCAAAATAAACGATACTTTTTTCATTCTTTTCTAATACTGGTAACCAGTACATAATAAATTCATTTCTTTCTCTAGGACTTAATCCAATATAACTTAATTTCTTTTCTAGGAAAGAAATAGCATTTTCTTTTTCAACATAATATCCTGTTGAAAAATCAACTTCATGAACTTTCTGTTCATCCCAATACAAAGCATAATAATAGTTCCCATCTTTATCACGTAAATCTCCATTCTTAGAAGCTTTTACTTCCCACTTATCATGGAATTTTGGATAAGTAGTTTCTAAGTATTCCGGGTGTTCGAAAGAAATTACAACATTCGTAGTCTTTTCAGGGTATAAATATAAAACCGGTTTAGCAATACCTCCACAATAAGAATTCTTTACTTCTCCGGATTTAGTAGAAGAATCATAAATAACTTCTACACAATCTGTTTCATAGTTACCCTCTTCTTTATTTGGATTACTAAATTGGAAAAGAGCACCATCTTTATAAGTTAATCCGTAATTAATAGATCCAATCGAAATTTTACCATAATTATATAATTCTTTGCCTTTAATAGAAACTAGCTTTGTATCTTCTTTGTCTTGAACTAATACATATTTTCCATCAACAATACCATAGACTGTATCAAATTGATTTGCTAATAATTCTTTACCATCGTGATCAAAAATATGACCATCATCATAAGAATCAATACACCACAAATAATTGCCACTACGATACATTGTCCGATATTCAGCAGGAATAATAGAGTCTCCTGTTCGATAATTAATAAGTCCATATTGCGTATGAGAATAATCAGAACCATAATTAACTGTCGCGATAACACCATCTTCTAGAGCCTCTATATGAGTAGCCGGACCACTTACTCCCATAGAAAGTAAAGGACTGACACTATCATAACGATGAGAAACCACTCTTTCATTTGTTTGAATGTTATAAATACCCCATTTATCATGAATATTAATTGCTATATAGCTTAAATCATATTCATCATTAAAAGTAATAGGTAATACAGAAGTATAATCTAGCATATCTAGTACTTTTTTACCCGTACGGAAATTAATCATATGTACCAAATAATCCTCATCTTCATATAACACATAAGATGCATCTAATTCACCAAATAACTCTAAATTTTGATATGAACCATCTATTTTAAATCCAAATACATCATAATTTTCAACATCTTTAGGTTCTTTTAAAGTCGTTTTCTTATTACTCTTAGAAACATATACTTTAATGTCACCATCACTAATAACTGGTTTTTCTTCTTCTTTCTTTTCCTGTTTCTTTCCATAAGAATAAGACGTCTTTTTATCATTAATCGTACATTGATTTAGATAAACACTTCCATCTTCATAAATCTCATGTTCACTACATTTTACTTCATAATCATATTTAACTAAATCAACCGCATTATCATATTCTAATAAAATTTTCTGTTTATCATAATAAATACTAACAATACCCTTTAAAGCATCACCATAACCAGTAATAATCTTCTCCTGTTCTGCTTTACTCAAAGTATCTTCCTTAGAAACTTTCACTTCCTCTTTTTTAGGTAACAAGAAGTGTAAAAGAATGATAATTAAGATTAAAACCAAAACAGCTGCCAAAACAATAAATGGAAGTTTATTCTTCTTTTTAGGAGATTCTTTTTGTTCAGGAGTAGACTCTTCCACCTTATTTTCTTCTTTCACTTCTTCTTTTTTCTCTTCTTTTATTTCTTCTACTGTCTCTAGTTGATCATCCTCTTTCAAATCATCAATCTGATCCAAACGTTTCGTATCTTCTCCATCACCAATTTGATCAACAAAAACAACATGTCCATTTTCATCCTCTTTTGGATCATTCGGATCTAAAATTCTCTTTTCAGAATCAAGAATTTCTTGAATTTGTTCATCAATTTTATCAATAGCATTTTTATCTTTATCCATATCAATTCTCCTCTATTATCTTAAGTATAACAGAAAGAAAAAAAATATCCAATAAAAATAAAAAAAAGATACAAATGTATCTTCTTCATTAAGCAGCATTCATTTGGGCAGCTACTTCTTCTGCAAAATTTTCTTGTTTCTTTTCTATTCCTTCTCCTACAGAGTAACGAATCATAGAAAGAACTTCTCCATTATTTTCTTTAACATATTTTTCAACAGTCATTGAAGAATCTTTAATAAAATCTTGTTCTACTAAACAATTTTCTTTAAAGAATTTAGATAATCTACCAGTTGCCATCTTATCTAATATTTCATCAGATTTGCTGGCATTCTTTGGATCATTCTTAATCTCTGCCTTAATAACTTCTTTTTCATGGTCAACCATATCAGCTGGAACACCATCACGATTAACAGCAATAGGGCTCATTGCACAAACTTGCATAGCAACATCTCTTGCAACATCACGATTAGCTCCCTTTAAAACAACTACAGACGTAATCTTTCCTCCCATATGAGAATAAATTCCAAATTCTTCATCATCGCTTTTAGTAATTCTTTCAAAACGTCTAAAACTAATCTTTTCTCCAATAGTAGCTGTTTCCTCTACAATTCTTTCAGCAACAGTCTTACCATCTTCTAATTTTACTTCTTTAGCTTCTTCCATATTCTTACAATCACTAAACATTAAAGCATTTCTTAATTCCCTGATTAAATCATGAAATTTTTCATTTTTTGTAACAAAATCTGTTTCACAGTTTACTTCAAAGATAATAGCTTCATTTTCATTGCTACAAGCTTCTGTTAATCCTTCAGCAGCAATTCTTGATTCTTTCTTAGCAGCTTTTGCAATACCCTTTTCTCTTAGCCAATCAACGGCTTTATCCATATTTCCTTCGCAGGCTTCTAATGCTTTTTTACAATCCATCATTCCTGCTCCAGTTTTCTCTCGTAATTCTTTTACATCACTTGCACTAAACATATATATCCTCCTCTTTTTATTTTGAAAGAATAAAAGGAATGACCATAATTCATAATCAATTATATTCATTCCTTCCCCTTCTATTATTATTTCATTAAAGATTCAACTAATTCAATTAGTTCTGCTTTTTTCTTAGTAGAATAACCTTTTGCTCCAACTTCTTTAGCTTTTTCTTTTAAATCAGCTAAACTTAAACTTGCTAAATCCAATTTAGATTCTTTTTTAACTTCTTCTATTTTTTCTATACCAGCAGAAACTTTTTCTTCTACCATTTCTTTCTTATTAGCAACTTTTTCTTCTACTTTTTCTTTAACTTTCTTAACTTCTTCTTTTACTTCTTTTTTGATTTCTTCTTTAACATCTTGAACATTTTCAACAATTTCTTCTGCTTTATCATTAACTTTTTCAGCTTTAGTTTTGTCATCTTCACTAATATAATCAATTACTTCAGCACCAGTAACTTCTGCAATAGCATTTGTTAAAACTCCAACTAATAATTTTACAGAACGAACTGCATCATCATTACCAGGAATAACATAATCAACCATATCAGGATCACAGTTTGTATCTACTATACCAAATACAGGAATTCCTAAGATACGTGCTTCTTTAATAGCAATTTCTTCCTTGCGAGGATCAACAATAACCATAGCTTGAGGCATTTTCTTCATTTCACGAATTCCTCTTAAGTTACGATTTAATTTATCATATTCTTTACGAATTTGAATAACT